>JAZQHX010000149.1:0-3699 GCA_045540835.1 Acutalibacteraceae bacterium
GGAGTACACTTACCGCAGGACTCGCCAACGGTAAATTCAAGGAAGAATTTAGCCATATCAACCATACAGGTACCCTCGTCCATAACGATAAGTCCACCAGAACCCATCATACAGCCGATTGCTGTAAGGTTATCGAAGTCAACTTCGGTATCAATAAGAGACTCAGGAATACAACCACCTGAAGGACCACCGGTCTGAGCAGCTTTGAACTTCTTACCGTTAGGAATACCGCCACCAATGTCATCAATAATGTGACGAAGTGTAGTACCCATAGGAATCTCAACAAGACCGGTATTATTGATATTACCGCCTAATGCGAATACCTTTGTACCCTTGGATCTCTCAGTACCCATAGATGCAAACCATTTAGCACCACGAAGAATAATCTGAGGAACGTTAGCAAAGGTTTCAACGTTATTTTCAACGGTAGGCTTGCCAAACAGACCCTTAACTGCCGGATAAGGAGGACGAGGTCTGGGCTCACCACGATTACCCTCGATAGAGGTCATAAGAGCAGTTTCCTCACCGCAAACGAAGGCACCTGCGCCCAAGCGGATAAAGAGGTCAAAGTCAAAGCCTGAACCGAAAATATCCTTACCTAAAAGACCATATTCACGTGCATCGTCAATAGCCTTCTGTAAACGCTTAACAGCGATAGGATACTCAGCACGAACATACACGTAACCCTCGGTAGCTCCGATTGCATAACCTGCAATAGCCATAGCCTCAATAAGACAGTGGGGGTCACCCTCAAGAACAGAACGGTCCATAAATGCACCGGGGTCACCCTCGTCAGCATTACAAACAACGTACTTCTGGTCAGCCTTATTAGGAGCACAAAGAGACCATTTAAAGCCTGTGGGGAATCCACCGCCGCCACGACCACGAAGACCGGAATCGGTAATTTCCTTAATAACGTCCTCAGGAGTCATTTCGGTAAGAACCTTACCTAATGCAGCATAACCGTCCATTGCGATATACTCGTCAATGCTTTCGGGGTTGATAACACCGCAGTTACGAAGAACTACACGGTTTTGTGACTTATAGAATGCTGTGTCAGAAAGAGCAACAGCAGACTTGTCAACAACACCTTCAGCGTCCCCGGTATCACTGTAAACAAGGCGCTCAACCTTACGGCCTTTAAGAAGATGCTCTTCAACGATTTCTTTAACATCATCAGCAGTAACACGACTGTAGAATGTACCGTCAGGATAAACGATAACAACCGGACCTAACGCACAAAGACCGAAACAACCGGTCTGTACAACCTTTACTTCTTCACTGAGTCCGCAAGCCTTGATATTATCTTCAAATGCCTGCTGGATAGCAACGCTTCCTGAAGAAGTACAGCCAGTACCGCCACAAATGAGAACATGTGCACGAATCATAAACTATACCTCCAAATATTATACCTTATCAGCTGTAAATGTATATTCAGCTATAACCTTACCGCCCTTAAGATGCTCTTCAACAATGCGCTTTGCCTTATCGGAATCAACCTTTGTATAGGTAACCTTTTCCTTGCCTGCTTCAAATACCTCTACGATAGGCTCGTACTGGCAAAGGCCGATACAGCCGGTCTGTGAAACAGTAATCTTATCAGCAAGACCTGCATTGTTAACCTCCTCAACAATGGTGTTGAGTACGGGACGAGCGCCAGCTGCGATACCGCAAGTAGCCATACCAACTACTACACGAACATCATTAGTGCCCTCACGAAGAACAACCTTATTCTTCATTTTGTCTTTAATTGCCTGTAACTCGGCTAATGATTTCATAATTATCTTCCTTTCCAAGACTTGAAATCAAGTCTCTAAATACTGTTCATTTAAAGTTTCCTCAATCCACTTTATAACATCGTAGGTATTAAGCGGTACGTCCTCAAGAACGAGCCTTAATTCCCTTGTGTCAAGCGATACTTCATTTTCATTTATCTTATGACAGAAATAAAAATCAGTATCAGGATGACCCTGAATTAAAGTGGTAATAGTGGAAACAACATCACCAAGCGGTGTAAAATCGATATGATTTTTATTAAATTCAGCACAAACTGTGGTACCGTGATTATCGGGATAATCGGAAAAGTGTCTCGACTCAACAGTAAGTGTACCGCCGGTCATTTCTGCCGCCATTTTAAGTAGTGGCAAACCCATACCAACCTTGCGTGTAGTGCGTGTGGTATAAAACGGGTCGGTTACACCTTCTAAAATCTCCTTTGTCATTCCCGTTCCGTTATCCTTAATAGTAAGAATCAATTTTTCATCGGTTTCATCTATTAAAATCTCGGTCAAAGTTGCTTTTGCTTTAACCGAATTTTCGGTTATATCGAGAATATTTAAGGATAATTCTTTCATAAGTCACCTTTCAGATATTTAATTACATACTCCCCTGCATTCAAGTAGTCGACGGGTAATTCGGGCAATTCTATAAAATCTTCCGCTTCCTTTATGTCCCATAAAAAGTGTGCGTCCGAGCTTACAACCATCTTTTCCTTTGAAAAACCGCTTATTTCCATACAGGAATTAAGCTTATTACGGTCGTGAACCTCTGCACAGTAAAATTCAGGACTTTCGGGAAACATACCAAGAACTGCGACAACTCCGTTAGAATCACGGTCAATATGAGCGGGATAACATATTCCGCCAAATCTTTCGGCTAACTGCGGTGCCTCATCGAGTGAAACGGTAGTAGCGTTAGACAAAAGATTTTCTTCGGCTCCGATTATATTATCCTCACTGTCACAAATAAGCTGATTACCAAAAATATCAGTACGGTTCTTTATTGGTATCTGTCGATTCTCAATTTCCTTTGAAAATAGCATTGCGCTATCCAAATCGGGAAAAAGACAAACAGCGTGAATATCCTCTGCTGTGGTAAGCTCCATACCCGCTACGGGTAAAATCCCGTGCTTTAGTGCCGATTCAAAAAACGCAGGGCAATTTTTACAGGTATTATGGTCGGTAAGCGCCATAATGTTAAGTCCGTTTAATTCACCCATACCGGCAATACTGTCGGGCGTGGAATCGTCGTCACCGCAGGGTGACAAACAGGAATGAATGTGCAGGTCATAATAATATTTCATAAAAGACCACTTAAATCCACAGCTATTTCATAAATGCTTTTATTGCTTGACAGTATGTTGACATCTTTATTAAAAGCGGTGTCAAGTAGCTCTTTAACCAGAGTAACGCCCTCGGCAACAATTATACAAGCCGTATCAGCAAGAGTTGCAACTGCGATAATATTCATATTCGACATTATCGTTATCCATGCGTCACCGCTCGAAGCACGTCCCATAACCCAACTTAAAAGGTCACCTATGTAAACACCCGTAATTTCCCTGTCACCGTCGGGCAAAGCCAAAGCTTCAAAACCACCACGGTCAATCAGTTCATTCACCGTCATTACAATCGCCTTCCTTTTTGAAGTTATGATTTCTTATAAGACAATCATTTAGACTTGCTTCCTTTTTTACAACGTCCTCAGCAAAAGCTCTGCAGTTAGGTGCTCCGCAGCAGCCGCAGTCAATGCAAGGTAATTCTTCCCTTAACCGCTGAATCTCACCCATCATACGCATTGATTCAACAATGCTGGCACTAAGGCGTGAAATCGGCTTATATACGGGGAAATCCTTAAACAGCACCTTTTCGGGTAGCTGTTCATCGTCCTTTGACAAAAAGTTTTGTGAAACGGGTAAAT
>JAZQHX010000150.1:0-2267 GCA_045540835.1 Acutalibacteraceae bacterium
CACCAACAGCCTTGTGAATCTCAACATTGGCGCCGTCCTCTGTACCTAATGTTACAGCACCGTTCATCATAAGCTTCATATTACCTGTACCGCTCGCTTCGGTAGATGCAAGAGAAATCTGCTCACTTATATCTGCGGCAGGAATCATAAGCTCTGCTAAAGTTACACGGTAATCCTCAAGGAATAAAATCTTAAGCTTATCGCTAACTGCACGGTCATTCTCGATAACCTTTGAAAGCTTATAAATCATCTGAATGATTTCCTTAGCGAAAAGATAACCGGGAGCTGCCTTTGCACCGAAAATATAGGTCTTTGGTGTGAAATCAGCATTAGGATTGTTTTTGAGGTAGAGATATTCACTAATGATATTGAGTGCGTTAAGGTGCTGACGCTTATACTCGTGCAGACGCTTAACCTGCATATCAAATATAGAATCAGGATTTAAAACTACACCGCAATTATCCTTAACATAATTAGCAAAACGAACCTTATTACCACGCTTAATTTCAGCCAGCTTATCAAGTGCTGCCTTATCATCTCTGAAAGCCATGAGCTTTTCAAGCTCTGCGGCATCTCTTATAAATCCGTCACCAATAGTCTCGGTCAAATATTTTGTAAGCTCAGGGTTAGCCTGACAAAGCCAACGTCTGTGAGCAATACCGTTTGTAACGTTGGTGAACTTATCGGGTGTCATAGAAGCATAATCCTTGAAAAGCTCATCAACAAGAATCTTACTGTGGAGCTTTGAAACACCGTTAACTGTGTGGCAGGTTGCAACGCAAAGGTTAGCCATACGAACAACACCGTTGCTTATAACGGCTGTACGCTCTGCTAATCCCCAGTCTCCCGTCATACCGATAACTTCTTCTCTGTAACGGCGGTCGATTTCCTTAATAATCTGATAAATTCTCGGAATTCTTTCCTTAATAAGGCTTTCAGGCCAGCACTCAAGTGCCTCAGACATAATAGTATGGTTGGTGTATGCCACCGTACCCTTTACAAGCTCCCAAGCCTTATCCCAGCTATAACCGCACTCATCAAGAAGGAAGCGCATGAGTTCAGGGATAGAAAGTGTCGGGTGGGTATCGTTTATGTGAATAGCAACCTTTTCGGGCAAATTATCAAGGGTATTATACTTACGCAAATGGCGCTTTAAAATATCCTGAACCGAAGCCGATACAAGGAAATACTGCTGACGAAGTCTTAAAGATTTACCCTCAATATGGTTATCCTCGGGATACAAAACCTTGGATATATTCTCAGTCATAGCACGCTGTTCAATAGCTCTTACATAATCACCCTGGTTGAATGCCGACATATCAAAATCCTGACATTCTGCACTCCAAAGACGTAAAGCATTTACAGCCTTGCCGTTTTTTCCTGCAACCATAAGGTCATAAGGTACTGCACGTACTGTCTGATAATCTGTATGCTCAATATGGTGATAGTTACCGTCCCACCATTCGTTGATTTTACCGTCAAAGTTTACGTCAACTGCAGAAGTCGGTCTTGCTTCAAGCCATACACCGCCGCCGGGTAGCCAGAAATCAGGCATCTCGGTCTGCCAACCGTCAACCAGCTTCTGACGAAAAATACCCAATTCATAACGGATACAGTATCCCATTGCAGGATAGCCTCCGGTTGAAAGTGAATCGAGGAAACAAGCAGCCAATCTTCCAAGACCGCCGTTACCAAGTCCTGCATCAGGCTCAAAATCATAAAGCTTATCAAGCTTAACCTTGAATTTAGATAAAGCTTTAGCCATAGTATCAGTCAAATCAAGGTTATAAAGGTTGTTCTTTAAGGAACGACCCATGAGGAATTCCATACTTAAATAGTATACGGTTTTTGCCTCCTGCTCGTCGGTCTCCTTTTTAAACTGTGCACGACGCTCCGACATAATCTCCAAAAGCACCAGAACGCAGGCTTTGTAGAAAAGCTCGTCAGAAGCGTGAGAAGGTGTAACGCCGAAATTATGTGACAGCTTCTTTTCTATCATAGTAGCCAAGGTTGTTGGAGTATATTTAGCCATTTAAAACATCTCCAAATCTAATGTAAGATATATATTTTTATTATTTACATTATATAATACAATATTCCTGACATTTTTGCAAGTATTATCTATAACCATAAAAAACGGTTTTTTTATGCACTTTTCATAAAAAAATAAATTTAAAACCAAAAAATAAACTATTTTTCGGCATTAAATACAAGTTTTAGGCTTATTTTCAGTATAAGAAAAGGGCTCCACAAATATGCAGAGCCCT
>JAZQHX010000151.1:0-4425 GCA_045540835.1 Acutalibacteraceae bacterium
AGAGGTTGTTTGGTTCCCCAAGACCAACTCCGACCCCGATTATCATTATGAGGGCATTAAAAATGCGATGATGACTGCGGCCTCGCATATGCCGCGCGTTGACGCTATCGGTGTATCGAGTGCGGGTGTATATGTAGACAACCGTATTATGGTTGCCTCCCTTTTCTTAAAGGTAAGCGACGAAGATTTTGATAAAAAGGTTAAGAATATGTACCTTGACATTGCAAAGGAAATAGGGGAGAATATCCCGATTGAGGTTGCTAACGACGGTGATGTTACAGCGCTTGCAGGTGCAATGGATTTAGAGGATAACGCTGTTTTGGGCGTTGCTATGGGTACTTCTGAAGCCGGCGGCTATGTTGATCCCGACGGTAATATTACGGGTTGGCTTAACGAGCTTGCATTCGCTCCTGTTGATTATTCTACCGATGCTATGGTTGACGAATGGTCTGGCGACTACGGTTGCGGTGTTAAGTATTTCTCACAAGACGGTGTTATTAAGCTCGCCCCCTTTGCAGGAATAGAGCTTGATGAAAACCTTTCTCCTGCTGAAAAGTTAAAGGTTGTTCAGGGTCTTATGAAGGAGGGCGACGAGCGTGCCGCCGCTATATATGATACAATCGGCGCATACTTCGGCTATGCAATTGCATTCTATACCGAATTTTACGATATTAAGCACGTGCTTATTATGGGTCGTGTTACTTCCGGTGAGGGTGGAGTAATTCTGCTTGAGCGTGCGCAGGAGGTACTCAATAAAGAATTCCCCGAGCTTGCAAAGAAAATTACACTTCACATTCCTGATGAAAATTCAAGACGTGTAGGTCAGTCGGTTGCCGCCGCAAGCTTACCCGAAATCAAATAATAAAACATAAAATGAGCCGAAAAATCGGCTCATTTTTACTTAAAAAGATTATTGAAATTTTATTTTTAATATGTTATATTATCTATAGTGTATCAAATATTTTTTTGGGGGATTTTGTATGCTTAAATATGTAATTGAAGGCGGAAATTTACCTGTTGTTATATGCTATCCTTATGAGGGGCAAACGGTTTGCACAGAGGGTGGATCTATGAGCTGGATGAGCCCTAATATGCTAATGGAGACCAATACCGGCGGAGGAATCAAAAAGGTTTTTGGCAGAATTTTTTCGGGTGAATCGATTTTTTTAAATGATTATACCGCTGTCGGTGGTGATGGTATGATAGCGTTCGCATCAAGTTTCCCCGGCTCAATAATCCCTTATGAGGTATCGCCCAATAACGGTATTATAGTGCAAAAGGGCAGTTTTCTTGCTATGGAAAAGGGAATGGATTTATCTCTTTATTTCCAAAAGAAAATCGGTAAAGGCTTTTTCGGTGGAGAAGGTTTTATAATGCAAAGAATAAGTGGTAGCGGTATGGTTTTTTTGGAGATTGACGGTTACTGCAAGGAGTATGATTTAGCCGCAGGAGAAAGTATTGTAGTAGATACCGGCTATCTTGCCGCAATGACTGAAAGCTGTACAATGGATATTCAGATGATAAAGGGCGCAAAGAATATCTTTTTTGGTGGTGAGGGGCTTTTTAATACAATAATTACGGGTCCCGGTAAGGTTTACATACAGTCAATGCCAATATATAATACGGCTATGACAATAGCACCTTATTTGCCAAGTTCTAAAAGCGATTCCGACGGCGGAATAAAAATAAATTTCGGTGATAACTAAAAATAAAGATTCTGTACCAAAATAAATCAAAACGGCTGCCTTTTTGACAGCCGTTAAATTTTTTATTTACATATTGTTTTGTATGTATTCGGTAAGGTCACCGATTGTTTTAATATTCTCGATTTCTTCATCGGGAATTTCAACCTCAAATTCGTCCTCAATAGACATAAGAAGCTCTACAACGTCCAGACTGTCAGCTCCCAAATCTTTGGCAATGTTAGTTTCCATTGTCATTTCGTCAACATCAGCATCTAACTGCTCTGCTAAGATATTTTTGATTTTTTCAAATACCATAAATAATCCTCCTGAAAATTGGTAGTGCAATAGTATTTATATACTATAATATAAATGATATGTTTTAAAAGGCAATTTGTCAATAGGTTTTTGAAAAAAATTCAAAGATTGGCGAATTATAGATAAAAACAGTTGCAAAAAGTTTGCGTTTATATTATAATGTTTAAGTATGTAAAATATCGAAAGGTGAAAGAAATGGCTAAAGAGAAACTTGTTAAATCCATTACATCTATGGACGAAGATTTTGCTAAATGGTATACCGATGTTTGTATTAAGGCGGAGCTTATCGATTATGCATCTGTTAAGGGTTGTATGATTATCCGTCCTTACGGCTATGCTATTTGGGAACATATACAGCGTCAAATGGACGATCGTTTTAAGGCTACGGGACACGAAAATGTTTATATGCCTTTGTTTATTCCCGAAAGTCTTTTACAAAAGGAGAAAGACCACGTTGAGGGATTCGCTCCTGAGGTTGCCTGGGTTACCCATGGAGGTGAAGAGGAGTTAGAGGAGAGAATGTGCGTAAGACCTACCTCCGAAACCCTTTTCTGCGACCATTTTAAAAATATTGTTCATTCCTACCGTGATTTGCCCAAGCTTTATAATCAATGGTGTAACGTAGTACGCTGGGAGAAAACAACACGTCCTTTCCTGCGTTCACGTGAATTCTTGTGGCAGGAGGGTCATACTCTGCACGCTACTGCCGAAGAAGCAAAGGCAGAAACTATCCAGATGCTTAATGTTTATGCCGAGTTTGCTGAGAATGTTCTCGCAATGCCGGTTGTAAAGGGCGTAAAAACCGCTAAGGAACGTTTTGCAGGTGCGGAGGATACTTATACTATTGAAGCTTTAATGCATGACGGTAAGGCTTTACAGAGCGGCACATCTCATTATTTTGGCGACGGCTTTGCAAAAGCGTTTGATATTACCTATACTGATAAGAATAACAGCATTGTAAATCCGTTCCAGACTTCCTGGGGAACTACAACACGTCTAATAGGTGCTGTTATTATGACCCATGGTGATGATAGCGGTTTGGTACTTCCGCCCGCAATTGCGCCTATTCAGACCGTTATTGTTCCTATCGCTTCACATAAAGAAGGTGTGCTTGATAAGGCACGTGAGGTTTGCGACAGACTTAAAAAGGTTTGCCGTGTTAAGCTTGATGACAGCGAGCAGTCACCCGGCTGGAAGTTTGCCGAATACGAAATGAAGGGTGTTCCGCTCCGTATCGAGTTAGGACCGAGAGATATTGAGAATAACTGCTGTGTTGTTGTTCGCAGAGATAACGCCGAAAAGATTACCGTATCCTTAGATGAACTTGAAACCAAGCTTCCCGAGCTTTTAAAGGCTGTGCATGACGGTCTTTATAATAAGGCTCTTGAGCGCAGAAAGGTTATGACTTATGATGCTCATAACCTTGACGAAATGAAGGAAATTGCCGATACAAAGCCCGGTTTTATCCGTGCTATGTGGTGTGGTGACAGGGAATGTGAGGATAAGCTTAAAGAAGTAGCAGGTGTTACCTCACGTTGTATTCCTTTCGAGCAGGAATCAATTGGTGAAAAATGTGTATGCTGTGGCAAGGAAGCTAAGCATATGTTGTATTGGGGCAAGGCATACTAATAATTATGATAAAATATATTCTGTACTATTTATTGGCTATCAGTACCATTTCAGCCGTTATGTGTGTAGTTGATAAAATGAATGCTATACGTGGCAGCTGGCGTGTACGTGAGCGTGATTTGTTTCTGCTGTGTATTATGGGCGGTTCTGCCGTGATGTATCTTGTTATGCGCATAATACACCATAAAACGCATCATAATAGATTTATGATAGGAATACCAATTATCTTCCTTTTACAGGTGGCTGCTGTAGCGGCAATTGTTATTTTATAAAAAATTTCTATTTTTTGAAAATTTTTGTTGACAAACGACAGCTTTGTTGATATAATAATAAAGCTGTCCATATGATTCATTAGCTCAGTTGGCAGAGCACTTGACTTTTAATCAAGGTGTCCGGGGTTCGAATCCCCGATGGATCACCAGTAAAAAATAACTACTTAAACTTAGGTTTAAGTAGTTATTTTTTTGCCTTTTTATGCCTTTTTCGTGCCCAAAATGATGTTTTTAGTCTCAAAAAAGGGTATTTTTATGAAATTTTACACTCAAACATAAAAATATGCAATTTAACACTAAAAGCATAAAAAATAAACTTGCAAATATGCAAGTTTGAGACAGGCTTTCATAATATTGTTTCAAAATAACAAATAGTGTGATATAATTAACACATAAAAGTGCTTTTAATATGTCAGGAGTTAATAGTGTGGATTATATAAAGGGTGCATTCGAGGAATATATTGATACGCATAAACGAAAGCTTGAGAAATTACAAAAAACAATTCCGGACTTAGATATCGAGA
>JAZQHX010000152.1:0-13238 GCA_045540835.1 Acutalibacteraceae bacterium
GACCCCGAACCCAGGTGAATGGCTTTTATCCTCCGGTGCTTCTTATAAAAACAATGTTTTAGAGATTACCGGCTCTACTGCGAATGACAGTTACCTTAAAAACTATGCATTCAATAAGAGCGCAAATGTTAATCAGAGAATTTCGATAGAAACTCAGGTAACTAAGGGCACAGCTACACAGAACTTTGATAAGGTGCTTTGGGTGCGTGCAAATTTTGATGACCCTGCAAACCCTGCTACCGTAACGGGTTATTATGCTGTTTACAGCATAAATCGCAGAATAGAGCTTTATAAACGCTACAAAGACGGTAATCAGTATAAGGATGTGCTGTTAGGCTCTTTATATCAGAATAATGATACACGTAAGTTCTGCTACGAGCTGGTTGCAGAAGCAGTGGGGGAACAGACAAGACTTACCGTAACAACATCAAAATACGGCAGTGACGGTACAACATTACACCTTATGTCAAGAAATACATTCTTTGACGATACTGCTTCCTTGCAGGACGCAGGCTTTGGAGGGGTAAGCCTTAAAGTTACACAAGACCAGAGCAATCTTACCTGCAGTATGGAGAATGTTGTGTATACAACTACCGACTCTGTAGCCGATAAAACAGTTTATGTATCTAAGCCAAAAGAACCGAGTGCTAATGCAACCTTTGGTCAGATGTTAGCACTTGACCCCGCAAAAACCTATGTGTTAAGCGCATTGGTTACGGCTGAGAATCAGAAGCTTTTCGTTGAATATAATTGTGGAAGCTCTCAAAGCGCATATATGCGTGTTGTTACAAACGGCGGCGAAACAGATACTTCGGACGGTTACAGAAGAGTTACTGCTGAGTTTAATATCAACAATTTTATTGCTGCAACAGGCTCTCCTGCTGCTTATGTAAATAGCGGATATGCGACTGCCGACGGTACAGGACAGGTAATGGTAATATTCGGTTTCCGTCTTAACAATACCGAAGATATGGCTTATGCTAATCTTACCCTTTATGAAAAGGACGATGCGCTTAAACGCAATCTGCTTACAAACCCTGACTTCAAGATGGGTATGTACGGCTATTGCGACGGTATGAACGGTACATTTATTTCACACAATTTAGGTGTTGAGGGTTCGTCTAAAAGCTATAATAAAAGAGTAAGCATTGTTACCTGCCAGAAGTCTGAATTTGACAGATACTTTAAGGTTTCGTCAGACGAAGAGGAAAAAGAAGATTTCGACTATGAAAACTATGACGGTGAATATATGCTTTACTGTTATGACGAATCTTCTTACAACTACGGAAAGTTCGGTCAGGTTATAGAGCTTGAAAAGGGTAAAACCTATGTTTATTCGGTAAAGTATAAATACGTACTGCAAAAGCAGGTAGCCCCCATTGCACTTTATTACAAAGACCCGTCTATGTCAGGTGCGTCACGTGCTACGTTGAAATGGAAAACCGAGGAAAAGGATATTGATAATTCAATTATGACCTATACCTTTACGGTGCCTGATGACGCATTCCTTTCGAATAATAAGACTAAAATGCTTATTGGTCTTACCTTGGGTGAAATAGGCGGAATCAACTATTTCCGTAACTTTACTCTTTATGAAGAATCTGATTCAAAAAAGACAAACTTGTTCACAAACGCAGACTTTAAACAGGGATTATATAGTTGGATACATACAACCGGATATGGCTTGACCCCCGAAATGCAAAAAAATGTATATGAGGATACAGAGCTTGCTCTTGTAATTCTCCCCGTAGATGAGTCTTTGTTTATTAACGATACCAACGACAGACCCTGGAATGACGGTAAATGGTATACAAAGTTTGGTCCTGACGATGCGGTAGAAACCGAAGAAAATGAAGAATCTGAGGAAAACACTTCCGATAACAGCAATACTGATTATAATACCGATATGGATTATGATACAGATATAAACGATGATTTTGACGAAAATACCGAAGAAATTATCGAAGAAGATGAAATAACCACTTCTAAAAAGCAGGTTCAAAAGGTTTATGCCACAAGAAAAATTTATAAACCGGGTGCAATAAACGTTCCGGCAACGGTTGGTCTTATTGCAGGAATAGTTCTCGGTGTGGCAGCGGTGGCAGGCGGTATATTCTTGATAGTTATCAAGAAACGTAAAAAAAGCAGTAAGTAATGTCAAGTACGGGGGATATGAATAGTATTCTCCGTATGACCCTCACGAAAGGAGGATTTTGATTTGAAAAATGTGAAAAGACGAGTGCCGGGCATTATATATAGCATAGCTCGTTATATTTTTCTTTTGGCTTTCAGTTACATTCTGCTGTATCCGCTTATTTTTATGATTGCAAGTGCATTTAAAAGTGCCACCGATTTCTATGACCCCACTATTGAATGGGTACCTAAAAATCCCGTGTTCAGCAATTTTGAATTAGCGATTAAAGCAATGGGATTCGGCAATTCAATTAAGGATACTTTTCTTTTTGAAATGTTAGCCGCTGCGTTAGAGGTTATATCCTGTGGAATTGCGGCATACGGTCTGGCAAGATTTGAGTTTAAAGGCAAAAAGCTTTTAAACGGCGTTATGATTTTAACAATACTTGTTCCAACAGCGATGATTATTATTCCAAGCTATTTGAACTTCAGGTATCTTGATGTTCTTGGAATTTTAAAACTTGCCGGAAAGGTTATTGGTAAGGAACTGCGTTTAAATGTGATTGACACACCGTTTGTTATGTGGTTGCCGTCGTTGTTTGCGGTAGGTCTTAAGGGTGGACTGTTTATATATATCTATAAGCAGTTTTTCCAAGGACTTCCAAAAGAATTTGAAGAGGCGGCGTATATTGACGGTGCAGGACCGATAAGAACCTTTTTGTCGGTAATAGTTCCATCTTCTACCGTCTCAATAACAACCGTTACAATGTTTGCAGTAGTATGGCATTGGAATGATTATTATCTTGCAAATATGTATCTTTCGGACAGTGCGCCTATAAGTGTACAGCTCGCTAAGATTGAAAGTCTTATAAGCACCGCAATTTACGGTGATGCTTCAGCAAGTGTTGTACTTGCGCCTACTATTATGGCAGCCTGCTTATTAGCAGTGTTACCGTTAATAATTTTCTATGTAATTTTGCAACGCCGCTTTATTGCAAGTATTGCAAGCAGCGGTATTGTGGGATAAAAATTTAAAAGGAGAAAAAATATGAAAAAGCTTAAGATTGCAAGTCTTTTAATGGCTTTATTGATGGTATTTTCGGTAGCAGGCTGTGGCGAATCCGAAAAAATCGATGAAGAAATCACCTATTCTACGGTCGAATCCACTATCGAGGAAGATGTAACTGCAGATGATTCCTCAAAGGAAAATTCGGGTGCAGAAGATGCATCTTCTGACAACGGTAGTTCTAAGGGCGATACTTCAAGTGGCAATTCATCAACCGGCAATAGCTCTGCTAATAAGCCTTCTACAGGTGGCGGAAACAGTTGGGAACAGTTGAAGGCAAAAATCCCTGCAAGTGCCAAGGGTAAAACAATTGAGGTTTATTCCTGGAACGAGGTTACCGATGTTACCGGTGCTAAGGACGTTATTGCAAACTTTACTAAGGAAACCGGTATAAAGGTTAAGTGGACAGTAGGTACTTATGACGATTACACCACAAAGATTGCGGCAATGGTTGCTTCTAAAACCGCCCCCGATGTTGTTCGCTTAAAGGGTCTCGAATTAGGTCTTATTCAGGTACTTACTCCTGTTAAGAAGTTAGGATTCGATTTTTCAGATTCCGCTTGGGATAAGCGCATTTCGGATTTCTACACATTCGGTGGTAATACATACGCTGTTAATATGAGGAATACACTTATTCAGCAGCCACGTTGCCTTATTTACAATACAGGTCTCATAAGCAAATACGACCTTGAAGACCCGTATACACTCTGGAAAAAGGGCAAATGGACCTGGGATAAGTTTGAAGAGATATGCGAAATATTCACAGACGAAACCGATAACACACACCTTGCATGGACCTCTTACCGTTGGGCAGACGCTGCCGATGTTTACGGTACAAGCTTTATAAAGCGTAGCGGTGATACCTTTAAAGAGAATTATACCGATGCAAAGCTCATTAAGGGTTGGCAGACTATGACAAGATTTGTTGAAAAGGGATATACAAACAATGTGCGTTTTGACCGCAGTAATTTTGAAAGCGGAAAAATTCTCTTCTTCACCGAATCTCCCATAGGTGTACGTCGTACACATTATTACTTCTCTAATTTAAAGAAAACAGGTTCTATAAAAATCGTTCCTATGCCCACAGTAAGCGGTGGCACTACTGCTACAATAATGGGTGAGGTTGAAGCATACGGTGTACCTCAGGGTGCAAAGAATGCAGAGTTAGTTCCTTACTTCCTGCGTTATTACCTTGACGGTGACAATTATGATAAGAACACCTTCTTTGTAAACAAGGCAGTTCTTGATGTATATGAAAGCTTGATGGCAAATGACAAGATTTTTGTTAACAGCGATGTTAACCTTATTACCGAAGATGTAGGACTCGGCGGTATTCACCTTAACGCAAGAATAGTTAATGTTAAGCCGGCTCAGGTAGCATCTACAATCGAAAAAGAGTCGGGTTATATCAAAGCTGCTGTTAAAAATTCAAACGGAATTGTTAAAAAGTTAAAATAAGAGACAGAGGTGTTTAATATGCGTAAACATATATTTTCGCTTATTGCAGTGATGTTGTCTATGCTGTTACTCTGTTCATGCCGCTATCCGGGTACTGTGAGTGAGGTTACCGAGGTTGTAGATGAAAAAATTATCGGGGGAGAGTCGGAAAACACCGACTCCTCCGAGACTGACGATACATCTTCAGAAGAAGATGTATCGTCAGAGGATAACACTATTTTGGAAAATGTTTCGTCCGATAACAACAGTACAAATTCAGAAAATGATGATACTGATGATACCGGTAAAAATGAAGCGGTAGACCTGAATGTCGGTGAAATTATTCCTAAAGGTAATACTGCGGTCTTAATGGACAATGTAAAAGGCAAATCCGATAAACAGGCCGAGGCTATGCGTAAAGAAATATTAAATTCAAAGGATAGCCTTAAAATAAAGGGTACTACCTATTATATTTCTTCAAGAAACGGTAATGACGATAATGACGGTTTAACTCCCGAGACGGCTTGGGCTACTGCCGATGCTATTGACGTTAATAGTTATATGTTTAAAAAAGGCGATGCCGTTCTTTTTGAGCGTGGTTGTATTTACCGTCCTACATCGCAGATATTCTGCCGCAACGGAATTACATTCGGTGCTTACGGAAAAGGTGCAAAACCGGTAATTTACGGTTCGGTTCAGAACTATTCAAAAGCCGGTTATTGGCAACCTTCTACCAAGAAAAATGTCTGGAAATTGTCCTTTGCTTTAGAGGATGCAGGTATAATCGTTTTCAATCACGGTAAAGAGGTAGGCTATAAGCAGGGTGGACTTTTAGCAGTTAACAAGAACGGTGATTTTTATCACAATGTAGCTGAAAATACACTTTATCTTTATCTTGATAAGGGCAGACCTAATCAGGTTTATAAGGATATAGAAATAGGAACACGCCGTGCAGTTTTTACCATTCCAATGGGCGTATCCGATGTTACTATCGATAATATATGTATGAAGTATTCGGGTAACTTCGGTGTGCAGGCAATTGGCGGTCATAAAAACATAACAATATCCAACTGTGAAATAGGTTGGATAGGCGGTTCTTATATGGAGGACGGCAAAACAGGACGTTACGGTAACGGTATTCAGTTCTGGGATGATGCTAAAAACACAACGGTAGAAAATTGTTGGGTTTATCAGTGTTACGATACAGGAATTACATTCCAAGGCAGTTACTATGCAATTTATGATAATGTCAAGTTTGTAGACAATCTGTTGGAATACCACGTTATGTCTATAGAATTCTGGGATCAGGCATTACCTGCAGGCGCTACCAAGAAAGGCTATATGAAGGATATTGTAATATCCGGTAATATTTGCCGTTTTGCAGGCTACGGTTGGGGAAAACAAAGACCTAATCCGCAGACCACCTGCCATATTGCAGGCGGAATGGATTATCAGTACGATGTAAGAAGTATGAAAATTTCTGATAATATATTCGATTTGTCTACACATAGTCTTTTTAACTGGGGATACGGTGATTTCCAGACCAATGGAGCAGACAAGGATATTGTTATGAAGAATAATTCATATTTCCAGGGTAAATGCAGTCAAAACAGAGTGCTTTCTTTCCCCGGACAGAAAGGTTATTTAATTGCTACAAATCAAGACGAATTTGAAATAGCAGTTAAGAAAATCGAAGCTAACCCCAAAAAGGTTGCTTGGGTAGGTTAAATCGGCTATTGCCGTTAACAATAAAAATTTATTAAAAGGAGAAAGTCAAAATGAAAAGCAAAAGATTCAGATCCCTTATTGCTATTGCTATGACTTTAGCAATCATCCTCAGCGCATTTTCAATTTTAGGTCTTACCGCTACAGCAGCAACTGATTCCGCTACTGCAGTAACATCTGCACCTGACACAAAGGTTTTCGCTACCGAATCTTTCACAGAATCGGAGTTTAGTGCAAACTTTACTAAGTGGAATACAGCTTCGGGCGATTATTCCATTGCAGACGGCGTACTTTCTATTACGGAAGCAGGAAACACACGTGACTCTGCATATATGCACAATGAGCCCTCTTTAAACAGCCATGTAAGTGTTACGTTACTTCCCGATGCAACAACCACTACAGTAGGCATTATATGGCTTAGAGCACGTGAATACGTTCGTCCCAATAATGCTGGAACTGCTCCTAACGGTTATTATATTAAGGTGCTAAAGTCAAAATATTACTATACAATAACCCTTCATAAATCTTATGAAGCGGAGGATGGAACTTGGCAGCCTGCCGAAGAAATTGGCAAAGTTTGCAAGGATATGACAGCTACATCAGATTACGATGACAGAGGCTATTGTGATATTAAGGTTGATGCTACTATTGAGTATGATGAGCAGGCAGCCGATTCGGTTATAAATGTAAGTGTTTATAAGATAAATTCTGATCCTATTGAAGGTAAGAATACATCTACAACTCTTATGAAAAGTGTTACCATTGTTGACGATGAGGCTGAGCTTCAGTCGGCAGGTAAGGTAGGTCTGGCAGCTAATAAATCCGGTGATGCCGAAACAGTTAATATCAAAGCCTTCTCATATCACAGTACAGATAGAGATATAGAAAGAAATATCTATACCTATTCTGCATCTACCTTTGCAGATAATATGACTGCATTTAGTAACAACACAAAAGCTACAGTAAATGATGACGGTACTTTAACTATAGCTGGTAGTGGTGCGAATGGAAATGAACGTGACTCTGCACAATTCACCAAAAAGAGTGCACTTGACCAAAGAGTAGTTGCTACTATTAAAAATCCCCACTCTGTTATAAATGCTGAAAATGCCGAATATAATCGTGTAGCTTCAACAGCAGTAGTTTGGCTCAGAGGTAATACTATTACCCGTCCTGGTGGTGCTTTAGGAGCATACGGATATTTTGTTCAGGTTGAATTTTTTGAAGGCAACAATAATGCTAGGATAAATATGTATAAGCATACGTTGAAGAATGATGGAACAGAAGATGAACCTGAGCTTAATATTGCCGGCGCATCTTATATGGGTACTACCGAAGGCGTAGATAAGAATGTCAATATTAACTCTCTTTCTTATTCGGGAACAGAATATTGTGATATTACAATTGATGCCAGCATCACTACAGTAGACGGTGTGGATAACATTACTGTAGAAGTTTACAAGAATACCAGTCTTCAGAAGACACTTACATACACCTATTCCGATGAATATCTGCCTAAGGCAGGTAAGGCAGGTCTTGCTGCAAAAAGTAGTAATGCGACTACCTTTAGTGCTTTCAAAGCTACTACAACAGATTCAACTGCGGATGAAAACTCATACATTGAAGAGAATTCCGCTAAAGTCGGTGTTCTTTTCGGACAAGTGATTTCAATCAATCCTTCCGCAAAATATCAGCTTTCTGTTTTGGCAGACGGTGACTTTACAAACGAGCCGATTTGCTTTGCCTATAACGGAAATTCTACTCCTATTGAGTTTACCCCTGCTAATGTTGATGTTAATGATAACAGATATCAGAAATATACCTATACCATTGATGTAACAAATGCTACTACAGTTTCTAATATGGTTCAGGGTACTACTGCTCTTGCTCCCGCTATTGTAGGCTTCTATCAGAAGGATACAACAAAGTATAATTTCAAGCTTACAAACTTCGAGTTACGTGAAATAAACGATGACGGTACATTAGGTGCTAACCTTATTGTAAACGGCGACTTTAAGATGGGTCTTTGCGGTTGGTCTTCGGATTTAAGTGTAGGTGTATTTAACAGCGATACCGATATACGTTTGGCAGATTCCAATACAGATAGTCACGGCAGAATCAATTACTACCGTGATGCTAATAACTATAATTTCTACAGTATGTTTGCAGTAGAAAACTTTGCTGATTATTTAGGTGATGTTAACTTAGATGGCACCTTCAATTTGCGTGACCTTGTTCGCATTAAGAAAGAGCTTGTTAACGAAGCTGAATATAATCTTTATGCTGATATGAACGCTGACTCTGCAATAAATGCTGAAGATATTGCACAGATTAGAAAGGATCTTTTAGCAGGAAAAAAATTGTAGAGCCGGAGGTTGACATTTACACTCAGATTGATAACAAGGCACAAAGCCTTAAAAAATCAATTCTGAAAACAACTTCAATAGATGTTGCTGACACAGCTGCCGTTTACTATGTTTCGGAAAACGGCAGTGACAGCAATAGCGGCACTTCTGCAGCTACCCCCTTTAAAACAATTGAAAAAGTAAATACAATTACTGCTACAAGCAATAATCCGGTTTATGTTTGCTTTAAGAGGGGGGAAACCTTCAGAGGACAGCTTTCGGCTCAAAATAATGTAACTTATACTGCATACGGTGTGGGCGACAAGCCTGTTATTACCGTATCAAGCGAAAACGGTGCAGATGCTTCTAAATGGAGCCTTATAGATGGCAGTACAAATATCTGGGAATATGATACCGCTCTTACAGATGTCGGTCAGATATTCTTTAATGACGGCGAAAGCTGGGCAGATAAAGAAGTTTCTAATGTTTCCAATAACGCTTACGTAACATCTGTAAAAGACCTTTTAACTAAAGATTTACAGTTCTTCTCCGCAATTGACCCAACAAAGGCGGCTACATTTAATAACAATTATGCTGCTACTGTTAAGGGAACACTTTATTTGCGTTGTGACAGCGGTAACCCGGGTGAAATTTATGATTCAATAGAATTCGCTGAAAGACCGTATGTAATATCACTTCCTACGAACGGAGAAAATATCACTATTGATAATTTAAGCGTTAAATTTGGTGGTTCTCACGGTATTTGTGGTAACGGTATCAGTAATCTTACTGTTCAGAACTGTGAAATCGCATTCATAGGCGGTGGTATACAGCTTTTCAACCAGACTAATGGTGTATATGTACCGGCTCGCTACGGTAACGGAGTTGAGGTTCACGGATCATGCGACGGCTATATGGTTGAGAATTGCTGGGTACACGATATTTATGATGCAGGTGTAACTCATCAGCAGGGTTCAAATCATACCACAAATTACGAATTCAAGAATATTACCTACAAAGGCAATTTGATTGAAAACTGTAGTTACGCTGTTGAGTATTTTGCAAAAACCAGTGAAGACGGTAAGTACACAGGTACAATGTCAAACATCGCAATTTGTGACAATATTATGCGTAATTCCGGCTCGGGCTTCGGCATTGACCGTATGGAATCCAATTATAATATGAGTGCTAATATTATGGGTTGGCATTCAAGCCCCAATATTTCAAGTGGTAGTTTTACAATTACGGGTAATATTTTCGACCGCTCTATAAAGAATGATTTATCAAACGGAGCAAAGATTAACAGTTCGCTTATTCTTGTATCCGCTGCTGATACTTCATATTTGCCTGATTTCGAGGGTAATACATATATTCATTACAGCGGTTCGAGCTTTGCTTATTATGGCATTAACAATGTAAATCTTGACGCCAGCTATTTCACAAAGTATACTGATGATATAGATTTATCGGCAATACTGGGTGATACTACAGGTGAAGCTTATATTGCAAAGTAAAACTGCATTTTTAAAAAGTTTTCTGTTTTAAGACGGATAGGCAAATTCAGAAAATAAAGAGATAACAAATAGGCTGTACTATCCGGTACAGCCTATTTGCTTAAGCAGAGTAGGAATATTCAAACACGCCTAAAACACAGCAGAGGCGAAAATCGTCCCGTAAAAATCGAGTTCGACTATTCCACCTCTACTTAAAATTGCAAAACAAGTATATAATTTTTTGTATTTTTGTTTTACAATTTTAAAAGTAGGTGACTGCTATGGGTATTATTGAAAAAATAGACCTTAAATCCGAAAACTTAAAAGAAAAAATTTTAAATTCAAAAACCGAGATTAAGACTACCGGTATTTGTTATTATGTATCAAATGACGGTAACGATTTGAATGATGGCAGCATTAAAGCACCCTGGGCTACTTTGGATAAAGTAACGAATACTGAATTTTCAAAAGGTGATACAGTATTGTTTAAACGTGGTGATACTTTCCGTGGCAGACTGATAACTAAATCTTTTGTTACGTATTCAGCTTACGGCGAGGGAAGTAAACCCGTAATTTGCGGTTCTTTAGAGGATGCCGCATCTGCAAATAAATGGATAAAGGTAGAAAATACCGAAAATATATGGCGCTTTTACATTGAAAAAGGCGATATTGGTTCAATCTTTTTTAATGACGGCAGTGAATATGCAGTTAAAAGATGTCCGATAATTATAAACAATGAATTTGAGTTCGGCATTGAAGCACTAGACGATATGCAGTTTGTATGCTTGCCTACTCCCGAAAAAGCAAAAACACTTAATAATTCTACATTTATGGATATTAAGGGTGCTCTTTATCTGAGATGTGATAGAGGAAATCCGGGCGAAGTGTTTTATAATATAGAAATGTCCGAAAGGGCTTATCTTGTTACTATTCCGTACCACAGCGAAAGCATTACAATAGATAATCTTGCGGTTAAATACGGCGGAACTCACGGAATAGGCGGCGGGTTTATTAAAGGGCTTAATGTCGAAAATTGCGAGATTGCTTATATCGGTGGCGGTATACAGTCTTACGCAAGGTCGGCTGACGGTAAGGAGTTTACACCTTTACGTTACGGAAACGGTGTAGAGCTGCATAGCTACTGTAATGGTTATACAGTTAAAAATTGCTGGGTGCACGATGTTTACGATGCAGGAATTACACATCAGCAAGGAACAAATCATTCTGTGGGACTGATGTTTAAGGACGTTTCGTATGTTGGAAACCTGATTGAAAACTGTGTATATTCGGTAGAATATTTTGCAAGAAAATCCGCTAAAAACGGCGCT
Source organism: Acutalibacteraceae bacterium (assembly GCA_045540835.1). Taxonomy (GTDB): domain Bacteria; phylum Bacillota; class Clostridia; order Oscillospirales; family Acutalibacteraceae; genus UBA737. The sequence goes on from JAZQHX010000152.1 coordinate 11,528, forward strand.
ATGGTTCTGATGGAAAATATACTCATACAGGATAATATAATGCGTAATGCAGGTTCGGGTTTTTGCAGTCAGCGTACACTTATGCATAAGGATTGGAATATGGCAACACATATCAACGGCTGGTTTTCGAGCACTAATCTTACAAACGGTAATTTTGTAATAAAAAATAATGTTTTTGACCGTACATTGCCTTCTTCACCGGATCGTCCGCTTAAGCAGAATACCTCAATAATTCTGGTTGCCGCCGATTATGAAGGCTGGTTACCTGAGTTTATAGATAATACGTATGTATGTAAAAAAGGTAATCAATTCTGTTATAGAGGTCTATGTGTTGCAAAAGGACCAATTCCGTTTGTAATGGCAGAGGATAACCTTTCGGCCGAGGAATTATTTGGCGATACATCGGGTGAAATTCATATAATTTAAGGTGAGAAAATGAATAAAGAACTATACAATTATATTTTAAATAAAGAACATCATAAATACCGCCATAACGTTGATTGGAATTTAGGCAGTGAATATGCAAAAAAAGGTTTAAGCCCAATTGAGCGAATGGCAGACCGTTTTGAAAGGCTGTGCGACGAGGAAAAGGCGGTAATTTTAGAAAATGAGCAGATAGTATTTTTGCGTACTGTCGCCAATTTGCCCGCAATTTTTACCGATAGCGAATGGGAGGAAATCAAATCCAAACATTACATACACGAATTAGGCTTTATGTCTAATCTGTCTCCTAATTATTACGATACTATCGGTATGGGCTTACTCAAAAAACGTGAAACTGCCGACGATTACGGCAAAAAGGCGATAGATAATATAATAAAATTATCGGATAAATATTTAGAAGAAGCAAAACGTCAGGGCAGGGAAAATTTGGTTGAAATTTTAACCCAAGTACCTCGTTATCCGGCACGCAATTTCCGTGAAGCATTGCAGTTTTTCCGTATTTTGCACTATTCACTCTGGCTTGAGGGCAACTACCATAATACAATCGGCAGATTCGATAAGTATATGTATCCTTACCTTAAAGCAGATATGGAAAAGGGCGTTTATACATACGAGTCAGCACTTGAATTACTTGAAGATTTCTTCTTGTCATTTAATAAGGACAGCGATATTTACGTCGGTGTTCAGCAGGGAGATAACGGGCAGAGTATGATGCTCGGTGGCATTGATGAGGACGGAAACAATGTATATAATCTTTTGTCCGAACTCTGCTTAAAGGCTTCCTGCAACAATAAAATGATAGACCCTAAAATCAATTTAAGGGTTTCTAAAAACACACCCAAAGAGCGTTACACAGAAGCCACCAAACTAACAAAAGCAGGTCTTGGTTTTCCGCAGTATTCTAATGATGATGTTGTTATTCCTGCTCTTAAAAAAATGGGTTATGAGCATAACGACGCCGTAAACTATACCGTTGCGGCTTGTTGGGAATTTATAATACCGAATGTGGGAGCGGATGTTGCAAATATTTCTGCTTTATCTTATCCAAAAGCAGTAGATATCGCCTTACATAATAACCTTTTAAACTCAAATTCCTATGAAGATTTTTTTGCCTATGTAAAGGATGAAATCCAAAAGGAATGTGACAATATCTGCAGTAATATAAAGGATTTATGGTTTATCCCGTCACCCTTTATGAATGTACTTATGGACTGTGATATTTATAATGGCGGTAAATATAATAACTTTGGTATTCACGGTACGGGAA
>JAZQHX010000153.1:0-5843 GCA_045540835.1 Acutalibacteraceae bacterium
GCTTTGACTGAACTGTGTCTTCTGTAATTTCTGTGTTTTCTTCCTCATTGGTTGTATCGTCAACAGAATCCTCAGGCTCAGACTGAATATTTTCATCCTCAGGCAAGAAGGTGTCTTCGATATTCGGTCTTGAGATAACAACATTACTGTCAGTCGGTCTTTCATTAGTATTATAAAGAATGAAATCATCAAAATAAACACTGTCTGAACCGCTTGTTCTTATCGCTACCCATTTTGACCTTGCAACGAATGTGAAAGTGGTTTCCTTCCATTCGCCGTCTTTTAAGTTATTAAGTGTAACAACTTTTGCAACACCGTTGTTATCACAGTAAACGTCGGGCCAATCAAGATGAACCAAGGATACATCTACCGAAGCATTTTTCCGGTCGGTTGATGTATAGAACACCATTTTATATGTCTTTCCAATTTCAAGTTCTTCATTATAGAAAACAAGGAAATCGAGTTCTTCGTCTGTTCCACCAATTCTGTGCATTGATTTTGCACCGCTACGAACATATTGTGCGGAGTATCCCGGTACTGTTGGACGATAATACTCATACCCTTCGTGATAATCGTACATCGAATCCTCGTACAGCTCAAAATCCTGCGCAATACCCGAAAGAGTCCACTTTGCATACAAAATAGTATCAAATGTCGGGAAATAATCGTATTCATAAGGTACATCAAGCTCAGGGAATGCGTACCAGCCTTCAAAAATATAACCGTCACGTTTTAATACCGGTAATTTAAGCTTTGAAAACGCCTTGCCTTTAATTGATTCAACAAGAATATCGCAGTTAGATTCAAAGTTTACAACAATACCAGCAGGGTTCATAATGTTATTGTAAGAGTTAGTACTGAACCCTTTAAGACCGGGTGTTTCCTTATCCCCTCCTATAATCCAAACATTATTGAAATCAAAGCCCTTCATATACTTTTTAGCTTCTTTGCCGCACATTCTGTCAATGAACAGACGTGTGAGACCTTCTTTATCCTGAGCGGATGAAGAATAACAGTTCTCACAATTTATATTATCATAAGCATTGTTTGATAATACTGCGTATGAAGAATCGGCAGTATAGAAATTCTTAACCAAAACTTCTTCAATTGCTGTACCCAACTTAGAATAGCCAAACAAGCCTCTGCCGGTTGAGTTAACCTTACCTGTGAAGAAAGAATTTTCAACACGAATCGGCCTTGTAGCGCATCCGATAAATCCGCCACAAGATGATGATTCAAGATAAACCGTAGTATCAGCAAAGCATTCACGGATTATCGGGTATTCATCAGGTGTAGCTGTTGCAAGCTTATACTGGTCAACAAAGCCTACAAACGCACCGACATACTTTGTATCTGCACCGCCTGTAAACACAAGGCTTGAATTAACAATACCTAATTTTTCAATAACAGCATTCTTACTGATGCAAGCAAACAAACCGCCATAGTAATCCTTGCCTGTATAGTTATCTCTGGTTTTGTTTAAGTACAAGCCGGATACAATATGGTATCCGCCGTCAAGATAACCTCTGAAAGCTTTAGCCCAAGTACCTGTATACCATTGATTTGCCTTCTTCTTCCAGTTTTTAGAAGAAGTATCGTTAAGGATTATATCCTCAGTAATTTTATAGTATCTACCTAACGTTTTACCATTTAATGCGTCATTAGCAAGCAATGCCAATTGACCGCCGGTTTTAATTTCAAAAGGAGATTCCTTGGTTCCGTTACCTGATTCATAGAAACGAGCAACCTTACCTGACCAAACCTCACCCGGCAAGCTTGAATCGTAAAGCCACATACCTGCACCCGGCTTAATGGTAGGATATTCAGAATTAGCAAGCCAATCTTCGGTGAAATTAAATCCTTTAAGCACATTGTTTACAGAATTTCCTTTAAGCTTATCGTTATCTGAAAGATACGTAACGCCTTCTGCCGCATCAAAATTCTTTTCAAAAGAGGTATAAACATTTGTGTATTCAACAAAGTTATCAATAATATCAAAATCCGCTTTGTCTGTGGCAGCAGTTACAGGATGAACTGAGTTATCAGTAAAACAGTTGATTGCTTTCTTAACTCCGCCCCAACCATAACCGATAAGACCCGAAGCCAAATTTGGATTACTTGAATTAGTTGATGAAACATTGGAATTTGTAACCGAGCAATCAGATACAGTAAGACCAATGTCGTTACAGCCACCGACAATTGCACCAACTTGTTTACCGCCACCGCAAACCACAACATTCTCAACCGTGCAATAAGATACTGAGGTTGATGCTAACAAATAATTTCCGCTTGCAGTACCTACTATACTGCCCGCACATTCATAACCCTTAATATAAGAGTTCTTAAGATTAAGATTGTGTATATTACCACCGTCTGTAAGTACGGTAATCAGTCCCGAGAATCTTGTATTCGGACAATACAAACCATACACAGTAAAACCGTTACCGTCAAGGTCTCCATTAAATCCAAGTTCCTTATTAGTAGCACTATACCAAGGATTGAATTTAGCACCCCAGGATGCTTCCGACGGTGCTTCAAGGTCACCCTGTTTTACATCATTAAGATGAATGTCTTTAGTAAGTTTAAAATATGTAGTTGAATTTACAGAGCCAGCTGCAGTTAAAGCAGTAGAGTACTCCTTAACCATTTTATAAAGCTGCCCACCATTTTCAATCAGATAAGGGTCTCTTGGTGTTCCGCTTCCGCCTGCAAATTCATCAGCAGTTTTTCCGTCCCAAATATAGTCAGGCTTAACATACATAAAATTCACAGGATAATCGTCTTCAACTATTTTCCAAGCAGTTTCAAAGTCGAATCCTGACATATTCTGCTTGGCATTTTCGCCCTTCATCTGTTCCGGGGTAAGCTTTGTCACGCCGGAAACAGAACCGTCATATTCTCCAAAGTTTGTATATACATTTTCAAAGGATGTAATAGCTGCAAACTTTTCATTGAGATAAGGCAAGGGTGAAACATCAATACAATAGCTGTTTGAAACTATAATATGATTCAACCAATCATTACCAGCAGTAACGCCTATAAAACCGCCTGAGTTAAAGCCTTGAGATGTATTGGTGTGTGTTATCTGATTATTTACAGAATAGGAATTATATATTTCAACCGATTGAGAATACAAATATCCTACAAACGCACTCGAAGCGTCACGGCTTTCAATTTTGAAATCCTTTATAGAACAGCCTTTAAACACTATCGGTGCAGAGTTTGAAACACCTTTTGCCATACCAATAAATCCACCTACTGTATAGGTGTTCCAAGCAGCTTTGGGAAGATTACCTTTCTCAAGATGCAAATCATAAATTTCAGTACCCTGAGTAGCAATAGGAATTAAACCTACTATTGCAGAAGTTTTATTGCTATACAAACCGTAAATCGTGTGTCCGTCACCATAAATTACACCGCTGAATCCGGTAGTATACACCGTTCCATTATTTGGATATGATGTGACACCCGTAGAATACCACTGCTTATCATCAAGATAAATATCATCAGTAATTCTGAAATATTTGCGGTCTTGGTTTTTAGAGGAAATGGAATAATTGCTGTAATCTGCAACCATCTTATAAAGCTGAGCTGCGTTTGACACTAAGAAAGGATCGTCCTCTGTGCCGCTACCGCCTGCAAATTCACTTGCCTTTTCACCATTCCAGGGGTATTGAGGATTCTCTCTTATTACGGGATAACTATCCTCAACTATCATCCAAATTCTTTCAAAATCAAGACCGGGCATATTAGTTTTTGCTGCTTCACCTTTCATTTGGTCAGCCGTTAAAACTGTTGTACCATAAGAATCGGCAACAAGAGCATAGTTGTTCTTTGAGTTAGAAAGAGTACGGGAAGACATAACAGGAACATTTGAAGTTGTATAACAATTATTAAGTGTCTGTGTTCCGCCCCAATGCGTACCGTAAAAAGCACCTACGTGTGACTTGCCTACAATTTTGGCATGAACTGTACAGTTTGAAATATTGATATTCTTATTACTACGAGCAACAATAGCAGAAACACCCTTGGAATTAGGTGCGCTAACCTCGCAGGTTTCATCTATATAAATGCCTCTGTAATCAGCAATCTCAGAAGCCTGTGAAGAAAAGATACCAGAGCCTTCTTCACCTGTTGAGGTTGTAACTGAAGCGTTAGTTAGTTTTACGTTTTCAAACACTGAATTACCAACATAGGAAAAAAGACCGAATCTCTTCTGAGAGCCTTTATGGAAAAGACCGTCAATAGTGTGACCGTTGCCATTAAAATGACCGACAAATCGAACATCTGCCCACACCCAGTTTTTAGCGGTTTCTTTCCAATTAGCTTTGCTTGTATCGTTTATTTTAATATCTTTAACTAATTCAAAATAAAGACCGTCAGTAAGATCTGTACTAACAATGTATGCCAGCTGGGAAGCATTTTCGATTTGATATGGCTCCTTTTCCGTACCACTACCGCTGAAGTCTGCTAAGCCCGATGCCTTTGTGCCGTCCCAGAATTCCTGCTGTTCTTCTGCTTTTGCATTTACAAAGTTAAAATTAAAAACAGAAAGCACTACTAAAACAGAAATTAGTATAGAAAGACCTTGAATAAAAAGCGATGTTTTTTTATTTTTTCTTAATATATCCATCTTTTTTATTCCTTTCAGTTTTTTATGATTATAGGTAGTCGAAACGGTATCAATTCACCGTTTCGACTAATAGCACGCTAAATCTTATTTAAGCTTTTTGTTAAGCTTCGCAATATCAGCATTGATTTCGTTCTGGTAACTTGAAATTTCTTTTGTAACCTGTGAGGGGTCTGCTAAAGCAGGTTTGTAAATGAAATCGGAAACTGCAGATTCTTTACCTGTAACACCGGTTACACCCGAACCGTAGCAGAAGTAGAAGTTCTTCTTAGCTGTGTTAGTAGAAGTGAGCTTAAAGAAGAAGTTTTCAGCATCTTTAGAGATAAATGCAGAAGTTGTATCATAATTATTAACATCAAGATAGTTACGCAAGAAAATACCTGCCGCAACGGGATTCTTAGCTCCCTTACAAAGACCCCAACCACGTACAAAAGAAGCAGATGTATAGGTTTTGCCTTCCCAAGTAGGAAGGAATGTGAAACCAATATCACTTGCCTTCATGCTTCTTAAATAACCGGTCTTCTTAAGAGAGAATGAATGTAATATGGCAATGCCAACTTTACCTGAGGGGAACTCGTTAAGAGCGGTATAAACTGAAGGAGTGCTTATCCAACCTTCTTTCAAGCCGGTTGAAGCCCAACGCATAATATCCTGAGTTACTTTGTTTTTAGTGCCGTTGTAGAACTTGCCGTCCTTCATACCGATAACACTTGCACCTGCAGAATGAATCAAATCTTCAAGGTGAATAGCACCGCCGATGTATTCGGTACCTAAAGCAGCAACCTGCTTCATACACTTTTCCATTGACTTGTAATTCCATTGACCTGCTGCATAATACTCTTCAGGAGTAGTCCAGCCGTTATCACGGAATATCTTTTTGTTATAAACTACCATATCTTCATCTTTCCAGATGTTTCCAACAGTATCAACAAGATACGTTTTACCGCCAACAGTAGCAATATCAATAAGAGCGTCATCCCAAATTGATTCTTTCAAGTCAAGCTTTGCAGCATCAATAGGCTGAAGTGCATCAAGACAATAAGGGAATGTGTAGGTTGAGAAATATATGTCAGGCGATTTTCCGGAAGCAATTCTACCCAAAACAGTATTGGTATAGTTTTCTTCGTTCATCAAATCAATTTTGACTTTGATGTTATATTTCTTTTCAAAAGCTGATACAACAGGACCGTCCTCATAAAGGGCAGGGTTACGC
>JAZQHX010000154.1:0-3560 GCA_045540835.1 Acutalibacteraceae bacterium
CCTCCGACTTCCGCCCTTTGTGTAGGCGGTTTCGGTTCGGTATTCTGGATGTGGGTTATTGCTTTGCTTGGTGCGGCATCTGCATTTGTTGAGAGTACCTTAGCTCAGATTTATAAGAAAAAAGGACCTGACGGCTGTTACGGTGGTCCCGCTTATTATATTGAAGCGGCGCTTAAAAGCCGACCTTTAGCGGTTGTATTTTCAATTTTTCTCATACTGACATACGGTGTCGGATTTAATATGCTTGCTTCATATAATTTGCAGTCTACTTTTGAATCCTACAGCTTTTACAGCGAAAAATATTCACCTTGGATTATCGGCTTTATAGTAGCAGTTGTAGTTTGCTTTTGTTTGTTTGGTGGCGGGAAACGCATTATCAAAACTACAACCTTTATAGTTCCTTTTATGGGACTTGCTTATATTTTGGTAGCACTCTTAATTTCAATTATTAACTATAAAGCCCTTCCTGCTGTTTTTTCCCGTATTTTTACCGAAGCATTTGATTTTAACGCAATATTCGGCGGTTTTTCAGGCTCCTGCGTTATGTACGGTATTAAAAGAGGACTTTTCAGTAACGAGGCAGGTGTGGGTTCTGCACCTAATGCTTCGGCTTCTGCAGAAGTTTCTCACCCTGTAAAGCAAGGTCTTGTGCAGATATTATCGGTTTTTATTGATACTATACTTGTTTGCACCGCAACTGCTTTTATGTGCCTTTGCTCAGGCATTGAGCCTACCGAATCATTAAAAGGCGCACCGTATGTTCAGGAATCAATCAAAGCGGTTTTAGGTCAATTTGGTCCCATATTTATTACTGTAGCAATGATGCTTTTCGCATTTACTACGCTACTCGGTAATCTGTTTTATGTAGATAAAAGCTTTTGTTACCTCTTTAAAAAGGTGCCTTCAAAGGGCTTTATGTGCTGTTATTATATTATCGCCTCCGTGCTTATATTTGTAGGAGCGGGATTGTCTGCCGATTTACTGTGGAATATTGCTGACATCACAATGGGCGGTATGACCATTATAAATATGCCGGTTATATTTATATTAAGTAAATACGCCATTCGTGCGCTCAATGATTATACAAATCAGCGTAAGCTCGGCAATGAGCCGAAATTTAAAGCTGAAAATATTAAACTACCCCATAAAACTGATTATTGGAATTGATATATTAAAAAGCTGTCTTAAGAAAAGTAAAATCTTTCTTAAGACAGCTTTGTTTTACGGCTTGCATTTTCCGCAAGGAGAATAACCTTTGGAAATCAGAGTAGAGCGGTCTGCAAAGTATTTGTTGTTATCATTCATAGCGCTTACAGAACTACAGCTTGATTTGTGGAAAACTTTACTGTTTTTGTTGCCGCAATAATCTTTTGAAATGGTGTCTTTTTGCGTTTCGATATTACCTACAACCACATCATCTGCATCAATTCTTTCGGGCATACTACCGTTTGAGGTTTGACTGCTTTCCGTGCGGTAACCGTTTACGGAATTATCCTTAGGCAGATTTATTATAACCTCGTCGGCAATTTCTTTAGAATTATTATTTTCTTCTTTCGAGCAGGAGACCGGCAGTAGTAATACAGATAAAGTCAATAATATAATAAAACACTTTTTCATTATTTTGCTTCCTTAGAGTGTAATGTGGATTTTTTCCTGAAATCGGTAGGGGACATACCGTAGTGTGAATGAAAGCTTTGGGCAAAGTAGGAGGTATCGGTAAAACCGCAATTTACGGCGATAATTGCAATTTCATCATTACTTCTTTTCAGTAGATGCTGTGCCTTTTCGAGCCTTAAAATATTTATGTATTTCATTGCAGTAATTCCCGTAACACGCTTGAAACGCCTGCAAAAATAAGCTTCATCATATCCGAACATAGCGCTCAGAGCGCTTGTAGTGATTTTTTCGGAGTAATGCTCGTTGATGTAGTCAATAACTGCATTAAATTTTTCGTCTGACGGATTGTTGATTCTCTTTTCAGGGGAACATTTTTCGTATAAAAGCCCCAAAAGCTCTAAAACACGGCTGTGAATTAAAAGGGTATTAACCTTTTTATCGGCAGTAATATATTCAAAAATTGCGTCAATAGCCGATAGAATATTACGGTCAGAAGTGATTGGATTAAAGGTTACGCTTGATTCGGCTAAAGGTTTTAAAAAGTTTTTGCTGGCGACAGTAGAATTATAAAAATCCTCAATATCAAACATAACAACATTGTAACCGGTATTGTCTTCAACAGCTATCCCTTCGTGGAGCTGACAGGGACAAATTATTGCTAATTCGCCTTTATTTACGGTTTTATATTCGTCTTTAATTAAAATGCGCAAAGAACCGCTTAAAACACGTATAAATTCAATACGGTTGTGCCAATGCGGACCAAAACAGCAATTCGATTGCTTTAAAGGGCCAAAATGTATTGTTTTAATTGCTGTTTCTCCATAAACAACGGCATGAAGTTCTTTGTAAGAATCCAATTTCATATATTTCCCTCACGAAAAGTCAAAATTACTAAAACATAGAGCAAAATTGACCGCCACAAAACTATATAAATATGATAGCATATAATCAGTAAAATTTCAAGAAAAGGCGGTAAAATTTTATGTTAATCGGCACTATGGTACGTTTTGATTCCGAAAAAACAATAGAATCAAAATTTCAAAATCTTGTAAAAAACGGTTTTAATGCCTGCCAGCTTAATACCTGGATTCCTTCGGTCAGAACTGACGAGAATGCTCAGCTTATAAAGTCGCTCGCAGAAAAATACGGTATTACAATTTCGGCTGTATGGGTAGGCTGGTCCGGTCCTGCTGTATGGGATTTTTATGACGGACAGATTACTTTGGGATTAGTTCCTGCCGAATACCGTCAAATGCGAATTGAGAATCTTATCGACGGTGCGGATTTTGCAAAAAAAATTGGTGTTAATGATGTTGTAACACATATGGGCTTTATACCCGAAAACCCCAATGACCCGAATTTTGCTCCGTTTTGTGTAGCTGTAAGAACGGTTGCAGAGCATTTAAAGAAAAACGGTCAGTATCTCCTTTTTGAAACAGGACAGGAGACACCCGTTACAATGCTTCGTTGCTTTGAGAAGGTTGGTACGGATAATCTTGGAGTTAACCTCGATACCGCTAACCTCATTCTTTACGGAAAGGCTAACCCGGTTGATGCACTTGACGTATTCGGAAAATATGTAAGAAATCTGCACGCTAAGGACGGCTTTTATCCCACAAACGGTCACGATTTGGGTAAAGAGGTTCGTATTGGTGACGGTAAGGTTGATTTTAAAGCATTGTTTGTTAAGCTTAAAGAGCTTGGATATGACAGCCACGTAACAATTGAACGTGAGCTTGCATTTGAATCTGATGATGAGGGATACGGACAGCAGATAGCTGATGTTAATTATGCTAAGGAATATTTGGAAAATATAATTAAGGAAGTATACGGAGGCTGATTTTATGTTAAAGGTTGCTTTGGTTGGTGTTGGTGGAATAAGTGGTTGCCACATTCCTACTTGGGAGAGTATGGAGGAAACCGAGCTTGTAGCACTTTGCGAT
>JAZQHX010000155.1:0-5283 GCA_045540835.1 Acutalibacteraceae bacterium
TTCTTTTGGTATTTTCTTTGGAGCTGCTGTGCTTACCTTTTTTCATACTAATCACCGATTCTTAAATTTTCAATTTCCTGTTGAATCTCTCCAAAATCCGACACAAAACTAACTTAATTAACATTTTTTCCGCATACCAAAATATTTTATCATATTATATACTAAAAATCAACCATTAAAATTGAAATCGACAACATTTTTAAGAGCAATTTAATTTTTATACTCCTCTGCTAAAAACAACTAATTGAAATTAAGGGGTGGTTACCCACCCCTTGATATAAGAATTTATATACCTTTCAAAAATCTGTCAACAACCAACTGCCTGAATTCGGGAGAAAGGGATACAAAGTAAGCCGTAAAGCCTGTCACTCTTACTACCAAATCAGGATACTTTTCGGGGTCTTTATTAGCTTCTAATAATTTATCCCCGTCAAGCACATTTATGTTTATAAGCGTTCCACCCAGCTTAAAGTGACCTTCAATCAGTTCCATAATACGTTCAAGCGCACCCTCTTGTAAGGAAATCAGCGGGTCAAACTCTATCTGCAATGGAGCGGTATTGCCATAGCCGCACTGTACAAGCGCAATACCTGTTGACTGTGCTGTGGGTGCACTGTCCTTACGGAATCCATAGTTCGGATTTGCTCCGTGGGATACCGGCTCACCATTGCGTCTGCCGTTAGGTGTAGCGCCGACTGCCGCACCGTACTCAATAGTTCTTGCCCAGCTAAACCAACCGGGAATTAACTGTCTGCCCTCAGGCATTTCCTGAGCACGCATAGTCGTTACAAAGCAGTCACGGATTTTCTGTGCCCATCTATCGGATACAGTATCTCCGCCGCAATACTTAGGTGAAGAATTAAGCATAAGTCTTACTCGCTCACCCTGAACACCGTCAAAATTGTTCTCCAAATTCTCATAAACCTCGTCCCAGGAAATAACCTTTTCATTTTCAACACGTGTTGCAAGTGCACCGAAAGAATCGGCAACTACGGCTAAACCAATACCGTCAATACCAACGGTATAAAGCTCTGCTACACGGGAAATATCCTCACCCTTTTCAAGGGTGTTTTTCATCATAAGATTCATAATAAGCTCTGGGGTTACATCGGCTTGGTGATCGATATGAAGATTTATACCTGCCGCTGTTACCTCTACCGCTTTTTTAACGTGATAGCCGAAAAGCTCGAACAGTCTGTCAGTAGAGCGATTTTCCTCGGCTTTCATATCATTCATTGCGTGTTCAAAACACTTTGCAATATTGATTTTAACGGTATCGTTCATAGGAAATTCTATTCCCGGAACGCACATCCAGTTACAGCCTACTGCTATTCTTTGACGTGCAATCTTCTTTGTAACACCGTCATTACGCATATAGCCTTCAGCCAAATTTTTGTCACTACAGAATCTCGGCCAGCCATTCTTATTCTTTATAAGGTAATAAACCGCCTTTTTAAAGAACTCACGGTCACAGTTTTCGTGGTATCTTACAGTAACATTTGCAGAAATATTGATAGCGTCGCAGGCTTCAAGAATAAGGTACGACAAATGATTAGTCATATCCTTATCATTTTCGTCCACACCCGAAACCTGATAATACTTAGAATCGTTTAAAATGAGGTTAGCAAGCAAGAATACAGCCTTTTCATCGTCCAATATGCCATTCTTTACATCATTTTCATAGTAAGGATACAAAAGTCCGTCAAGCTGGAAGCCTGCACCGTCACGGGTGTAAATACGAGCCGCACAGTTAAAGTAAACGCACCATTGGCATACCTCGTAGAAGGTTTTGGGCGGATTTAATCGAATGTTCTTATTAACCGTCAACATTTCCTTAAGGCTATCTAAAATTTCAGGTCTTGTTTCAATTGAAATCAGTCGCTCAATTTCCTCAATATGTCGGTCGATAAAGCGAATTATCGCCTTTACACACTTTTCCTCTGCATCGTAAAAGTCTGCTTTATCCGGATTTATTTTGCGGTATTTTTCTATTTTATCAAGGAATCCGCCAAAGCCCAATTCAAAGCCGATTGTATAGTCACAAGCCAAGTGCGCATCGGAGTCAATACCGGTCTGAATATTGTACTTTTTCTGTTCGGGCTTTAAATGGTCATAAGGGAAACGCTCCTCGTCCCAACGCTTAGAAAACTGTGCATTTATTTCACTTTCAAAGTTTTTAAGCTTTCTGTCCTTCTTAATCCAATCGGGCAGATAATGGGTGTCTCCCCTATAATTTACAAGCATATCACGCCAACGTCCGCAAAGCATCTCCATAGGGTCAACGTATGCAGGGTGGGCATCAATTACACGGCAGAAGTTTTCGCTCATACCGTCATTACCATAAAAGCTGCCGTTACTGCTGTTGTACCAAGGGTCTACGTGGTAGCCTTCGGGAATCGGCACTGTACCGTAATCGTCCATATCAACATAGCCGTTCTGCTTTTTCTTAAGAAGAGTATGGGCGATTTTAGTTTCACGCAATAATTTAAGTCTGTCTTTATAGGTCAGCATATTTATTAAGCTCCTTTATATCAGCCTGTTTTTCTTCAAAAATCACAGCATCTTTTCCCAAAGCTAAAAGCTTGGAATTACCCAATGGATTATAGGGTAAAAGCTCATATTTTTGAATATTTTTAAAATCTTTCACAAAATTCTTTATATTACTGATATTCTCAACACTATCTGTTATTCCCGGAATAAGTGGAGTTCTTACAATAAACGGCACGCCCAATTTATCGAGCTTTTTAAAGTTTTCTTTAATTTTCTCATTAGAAACGCCCGTATATTTTTGGTGTGCTTCATCGTCCCAGATTTTAAAGTCAGCCATAACCATATCCAGAGAGGACAAAATTTCAATATCAAAAGGAAAAAGTGAAGTTTCAATTGCTGTGCTTATCCCCTCTTTTTTACAGCGAACAATCAGCTCTTTCAGCATTTCGGGATAGCTTAATGCCTCTCCACCCGAAAAGGTAACTCCGCCATTTTCACCGTAATAAGGTTTATCCAGCATAATCTGAGACATAATATCGTCTGCCGTCATTTCCTTACCGCAAACAACCTTAGCGCCCGAATAACAACCGCTGTCACACATACCGCAACCGATACATTTTTCGGGGTAAGCGAGAATTTCCTTTTCGTAGCTTATACATTCGGGATTATGACACCAGATACACTTAAGCGGACAACCCTTAAAGAAAACCGTAGTCCTGATTCCGGGGCCGTCATGCATAGAACAGCTTTGAATATCGGTAACAAGTGCAGTTTTCATTATTAAAGTTCTACCTTTTCACGCTTGCCCGATTCAGCAGATTTAATGGCTGCATCTAAAAGTGCTATAACCTTTATATTCCAGTCAAGTGTAACCGTCTTATGCAAAGGCAGATTATTAGCCTTGCAGTAGCCGTAATAATCAGGCATATTGGTAATATGAGATTCAATTTCAAATTCGGGAAGCTCTATTTCCTTGCCGTGCAAATCCATTGCATGTACATTTCTGTCAGCATCGCAGTAAAGTACACCGGTTGTACCGCAAAGTACAGGACCGTAAGGGAGACTTGCCTGAGGAATAGACCAAGTACCCTCAATAACACCGTAAGAATCCTTATATTCAACAAAAGCCGCCATATTATCGGGAGCGTTCATATAAGGTGTGCCGTAATTACCGCAGAAGCCCATAACAGATACGGGGCGGTCGTCGTCCTCACGAATCCAGGTATTAACCATACAGCCGTAGCAACCCATATCGAGGAATGCTCCGCCGCCTGATTCTGCATTATACCACCAGGTAGAAGCACGCTCTTCGTCGGTTATATCCTCAATAACACGCATAACTCCACGGTGCATAACACCCTTACCCAAAGGACCTGTATTACCAAGGTTAAAGTAACACTTCATAAGCTTACCGATAACGCCGCTTTTAAGTGCTTCATACTGTATATGATGCCACGGTCTCCAGGTTAAAGGCCAGTTAATTACAGCCTCGATTCCACTTTCTTCTACAATTTTCTTGATTTCAAGTGCCTTTTCTAAAGACACAGCCATAGGCTTTTCAATACTTACATTTACTCCACGCTTAGCGCACTCACGAACAACCTCAGGCTTTTTAACATTCTCACAAAGAATAAAAGCAATGTCAGGCTTTAACTCGTCGAGCATTTTGGTATAATCCTCGTAAACAGTCATATTATATTTTTCGCTGTTACGCTTTACATTCCAAGGACGTGTATATGTAACGTCAGTAAGCTCGGGTACTACAGGCTCTATATCAGCCATACCAACAAGCTCCATATATTCACAGTTTGCTATGTAATCTGTAACCTCGTTTATATGCATATGCGAAAAACCGATTGTTGCTGCTCTAATCATTTTTATCACCTTTCTCACAATTCACTAATCATTACAGTTCTGTTTTCTGCGGCGGAGATATAACCTGCCTCCATAATAGCGGCGGTATTTATAGTCTCCTGCGGTTTAACCATAAGCTCCTCTTCCCCATTCAGATAGCGGGCAAAGTTTCTGATAATATAGAAATGTCCGAAGAAGGGGTGGTCGCCAAACTCGTTAGGCTCGGTTTCAAGTGGTAAAACTTCACTGCCCTTATAAACCTCTTTTGTACCTGTATTAAAGCCTAATTTTTCACCTGCTACCGAGATACTGTTTTCGTCCTTTAAGTTTGCAGCCCAGGTAGCCTTGAACAGCATTACAATGCCGTTTTCAAAGGTTACACAACCGCTTGAGAAGGATTCAACGTCCATATCGGCAGGATTAAAGTTTGCATTGCTCGCCCCACTGTCACCCGTCCATGCACCTGCGGCTTTGGGGTCAACAACCTCGTAAGCGTGAACTGTATGCATTCTTGCTGTTACCGACACAGGATTCGGGTTTCCTATAAGCCACAATGCAGAGTCAATTGAATGACTTCCCATATCCATATACGAGCCGCCGCCGTTGTACTTCTTAATGTGGAATTTACCCCAGTTAGGAATGCCACGGCTTCTGACACGGGCGTATTCACAGCTATATACATTTCCTACTTCACCACTGTCAACAAGTCGCTTTGCTGCAAGACGTTCAGGCATAAAACGGAGTGTCTGGCAAGCAGTAAGTGTTACAAGTCGGATCGTAGCCATGTCGTTCTGTGAGCCAAGGAGTTGGAGAGATATTTTGTCTTCCTAAGACCGCTTGGCCTCCGACTTCATTTCCTACTTCACCACTGTCAACAAGTCGCTTTGCTGCAAGACGTTCAGGCATAAAACGGAGTGTCTGGCAAGCAGTAAGTGTTAC
>JAZQHX010000156.1:0-7721 GCA_045540835.1 Acutalibacteraceae bacterium
AGATGAGTATGAACCATCGTGGTATAGGAAAAATATGTTAGAAGTGGCTCAGCCGAACTAAAAAAAGGAAAAAAGCTGACGGGATGAACCGTCAGCTTAGTAGGATTTCAAAAATTACTCAGCGTCGCCGCCGTTTTCCTCTTCACGCATTTTTGCAAAGCATTCGCTGCAGTATACCGGACGATCGTCACGTGGTACAAAGGGAACGGTTGCAACACCGCCGCATGCAGCACAGGTAGCTTCGTGCATTTCTCTGGGAGCTCTGCTTGCGTTCTTACGCTTGTCACGGCAGGGCTTACAACGCTGCGGCTCGTTTACAAAGCCTTTGGACTCGTAGAATTCCTGCTCTCTTGCAGTGAATACGAATTCCTCTCCGCACTCTTTGCAAACTAGGGTCTTGTCTTCAAACATCTTAATTTACCTCACTCGGTTTATTATTTACCCCGGACGGACTCGATACCGACATCTTTGATTTCAACGCTCTTCTTTAAGCTACAAGGGCATATATGAACAGACCAAAGGTCTGTTTTTAACGTTTTAATTTTTTTCTTATACGGCTAAGCGCATTGTTAACCGATTTTTCGGTTATCCCCATTCTTTCGGCTGTTTCACGGTAACTGTCAGTTGCGAGAAAATTCTGCAAAACATTGAATTCCAGGGGGGAAAGCTCTAAACGTATATTATCTGTGAGAAGCTTTAAATCCTCACGCTCGAAAAATATTTTTTCGGGGCTGTTGCAATCAGCAATATCGGTTTCGTCAATAGAGGACAATAGCTCGTCCGGAATATCCTTCTGACGTTGCCGACTTTTAATCACAGACAATACAGAACGCTTTATACACAAAGAAGCAAAAGTCCTGAAAGAGGATTTTTCGGGGTCATAGTTTTTTACTGCCGAATAAAGGGCAAAGCTTGCTTCCTGAACGGCATCTTCCCTATAAGGAGCGGGGCAGTATTTTTGAGCGTAATAGTGAATTACTTCGTTATAACGACTGATTATAATATGTAACAGCTCATATTCACCGCTGTTGATTTTTGCTATAATTTCGTTGTCTGACAAATTTTCGTTAAATTCGACAAAAGTATTTCTCATTCAGCCCTCAAAACAGTATTACATATACAAGTATACAATAATGATACCTGAAAATCCATTAAATGTCAAGGAGCATATTTTACAAAAAAATAAGCCGAAATGGCACATTTCTCACAATGAAAAGCGCAAAAAAAGCACCCGAAGCGGTTTTTTTAGCTCCGGATGCCGTTTTTTAGATGTCAGGACTGTCTTCGCAAAGGGTTTCCCATTCAAGCATAGCTTCTTCAAGCTCGTTTTCGGTTTCCATCAGTAGGTTTTGCAGTTCGGAAAGCAAAAGGTAATCGGATATATTCTCGTCTAAGGTGAGCTGGCGGTTAATATCGTTCACCTTTTCTTCGAGCAAAGCAATTTTTTCTTCTGCTTTTTTTATGGCTTTTTCCCGTTTTGCCTTTTCTTTAAGTGGTGTTGTGTAGCCTTTTTTCGGTTTGTCAGCCTTTACTGTGTTGACCTTTTGTGGCATTGCGGCAGCCGATTTTTTTGTTTCCATATACTGGGTGTAGCCGTAGGGGAAAAGTTCGGTGCCGTTTTCGCCGAAATAAAGCAGACTGTCGGCTATTTTGCTGATAAAATAACGGTCGTGCGAAACGAAAATCAGGGTGCCCGTGTATCCTTTCAGCATATCCTCTAAGGTTTCTTTACCGACAATATCCATATGGTTTGTAGGCTCGTCAAGTATTAAAAAATTGGGTTTGCTTTTTAAAATTTTGCAAAGTGCCAAACGCACACGCTCGCCGCCAGAGAGCATATTTACGGTTTTGAATACCTCTTCTCCCGTAAAAAGGAATGCGCCTAAAGCACTTCTCGCCTCAAAATCGGTAAGGTGAGGGTAGGCGGACAAGAAATCCTCAAGCACGGTATCGTCCGATGTGCGCTGAGCCATCTGCTGGTCGAAATAACCAACTGTCGCCCTTGGAGCAAATTTAAAGCTGCCTGAAAGCGGTGGAATTTCACCCATAAGCGTTTTTAAAAAGGTAGATTTTCCAAGCCCGTTTCCGCCGATTATTCCAATGCGGTTGCCCTGCTTTACTTCGAGACTTACGGTAGATAGCGGTTTGTTAAAGCCAATGCAAAGCTCCTTTATGCTAAGCATATCCTTAACGCCTATATCGTCGGGATTGAAATCGGCGTGAAAGGTTCTTAAATCGTAGTTTTCGGGGGCTTCTATCAGCTCCATTCTATCAATCGCTTTAAGCTTGGATTGAGCCATTGCGGCTTTGGTTGCCTTGTAGCGGAAACGGTCGGCTAAATCCTGCAGTCTTTTAAGCTCCTTTTGTTGAGCCTCATATTCCTTTGCCTGCTGTTCTCGCAAAAGCTTTTTAGCCGAGCAAAATGCGGTATAGTTGCCGACATATCGGTTGGTTTTGCCGTGTTCTATTTCATAAATTTCGTCCGCTACATTGTCAAGGAACATTCGGTCATGGGAAACTACAACAAAGGCTTTCTTATAGTCCTTTAAATACTCCTCAAGCCAGAGGGTTGCATCTATGTCCAAATGGTTTGTAGGCTCGTCCAAAAGTAAAATATCGGGCTTGGAAAGCAGTAGCTTCAAAAAGGCAATCCTGGTTCGCTGACCGCCTGAAAATTCCGATAATCTCCGATATTTTTCTTCATCGCTGAAGCCGAATTTCTTTATTGCGGCTTCGTATTCCTTTTCAAAATAAAAACCGCCTAAGTTTGTAAATGTATCTAACAGATTCGTGTATGCTTTAATATTTTCCTCGCTCTGATTTTCTTCCATCAGCATTTGCGCTGTCTCAAGCTCGTCTTTAAGGAGCAGAATTTCGCTATATGCAGAGCGGATTTCCTCAATAAGTGTAAGGCTGTCGTCCTTAAAGGTCATCTGGGTGAGTGTTCCGATTTTAGGGTGACCCGATACAGTGAAAAAAGAGGAATTATCACTATCGCTTTTGGTAAGGGAATATTCCCCTGAAATAAGCTTTAAAAGGGTGGTTTTTCCTGTTCCGTTGCGACCTACAACGGCTATGTGACTGCGGTCATTTATTTCAATTGTTGCATTTTTTAAAATCGGCTCGCCCGAAAGCTCTACTATGCCGTTTTGAATTTTAAGCTGCAAAATCTCACCTCAAAAAAATAATCAGGGCGACTAAAACGCCGCCCTGCGGGTTGTTTATTCGGTTTCCGTTTCCGTTTCCTCTTCGTTCGGTTGGGGCTGTACCTCTGCTTGCTTTTTAGCGTGCATATAGTCAACAACCTCACGCAAGAGGGTGTAAATTACGGCACAGGTCGGTACTGCTATAAGAGCGCCCAGAACTCCGCCTATATTACCGCCTACAAGTACGGCACTTACTACTATAACACCGGGAAGTCCTACCGCTTTTCCTACAACCTTAGGATAAATAAGGTTGCCTTCAATCTGCTGGAGAACCAAAAGGAACACTACAAAAAGCAAAGCCTTTATAGGACTCGTTATTACAATAAGCAGGAAGCCTATTACCGTACCGATGGTAGCTCCCACGATTGGTACTAAAGCCGTAACGCAGATTATTACCGAAATTATAAGAGCATTCGGGAAACCGAAAATACTCATACCGATAAAGCAAAGAGTACCCAAAATCAAAGCTTCGGTAAGCTGACCGCCCGTAAATTTAGAAAATGAGCTGTTTGTCTGGGCACAGACGTGGTATATAATGCCGGTAACTCTCTGCGGTAAGAAGGCCTCCAGAACACGCTTTGAAAAGTTGCCGATTTTCTCCTTTTGTGAGAGTATATAAACAGAAATAACAAAGCTGAATACGGTATCAAAAACACCTGAGAATACTGAGGAGGTTATATTAACCGCACCGTCAACAATCTTGCCCGACGAGCCGGAAACCATAGAAATAATGTTTTTACTTACAGCCGACCAGTTTACATCTAAGTCAGGCAGGTTAATATCCTTAAAATTAAACTTAAGCAAAATGTCGGTTATAAAACCTCTGAATTGTTTTACAAAGGTGGGAAGCTTTTGCGCAAGGTAGGTTACGGTATCAACAATATCGGGAATAATAACCAGAATCAAAAGTGATACTATGCCTAACGCTATAAGGTAGGTAAGCACCAGGCACAAAGGGCGCTTTATTTTATGAACTACTTTTTTGGGGCTTTTGTCCATAAATTTAAAGACCTTTGTTTCGAGAGCAGTAAGCAAAATATTAAGAACAAATGCTACGCAGAGTGCGAGTATAATCGGGGAAAATACTCCGATAACCTTTGATATAAGGCGAAAGAACATAGGAGCATTCTGCGTTACTGCAAAAATTATTGCTCCGCAGAAAATAATAAATATAATTTTCTTTATATTACGGGAATTCAGTTCCATATAAATCTCCCTTTCAAAAATAAAAATAAGCTTGCGGCAAACCGCCACAAGCTTATTTTACCATATTTCGGTATAAAATCAAGATTTTTTAAAACATTATTTATCGCTTTTGAAAATCTTATTGAGCACAACGGTGGTAACAATAATAAGACCCATAACAATAAGTATTCCAAGCATACCCTTGCCCATATAGGGAAGATTGTTTACAAAGTTTGAAAAGTTTATATCCATATCAATTCTCCTTTACAAATTAAGCGCCGAAAAATTTGAGGATAAGACCGCCAGCTATAACAGATGCAATCTGTCCCGATACGTTTACACCCATAGAGTGCATCAAAAGGAAGTTTTGAGGGTCTTCCTTAAGTCCCATTTTATGAACGATTCTACCCGACATCGGGAAGGCTGAAATACCTGCGGCACCAATCATAGGATTGATTTTCTTACCCTTTGGCAGGAAAATGTTAAGCAGCTTTGCAAAGAGTACACCGCCTGCAGTATCAAAGATAAATGCGATAAGTCCAAGTCCTAAAATCATAAGGGTTTCGGGCTTTAAGAACTGCTCGTAGTACATCTTAGAAGCAATGGTGATACCGAGGAAAATAGTAATAAGGTTTGCAAGCACGTTCTGTGCTGTGTCCGAAAGGGAATTTAAAACTCCGCACTCACGGATAAGGTTACCGAACATAAGGAAACCTACAAGATATACCGATTCGGGAGCAAAGATACCTGCAATAGCGGTAATTATAATCGGGAAAAGGATTTTTGTCATCTTGGAAACGCTTTTGGGTGCATAAGGCATACGGATAAGGCGTTCCTTACGGCTGGTAAGCAGCTTGATAACAGGGGGCTGAATAATGGGAACAAGAGCCATATAAGAATAAGCGGCAACCATTATTGCGCCTACGTACTGGGAGTTGAGCTGTTGTGCTACAACGATAGAAGTAGGACCATCAGCCGCACCGATAATACCGATTGATGCTGCATCATTTGTCGGGAAGAACATTGAAGCCATACAGAAGGTGAAGAAAATACCGAACTGTGCAGCAGCTCCGAAAATCATGAGCTTGGGGTTGGAAAGCAGAGGACCGAAGTCAATCATAGCACCGATACCGATAAAGAGAATAAGTGGGAACAACTCGTTACTGATACCTGCACCGAAGAGTGTTGATAATGGGCCTGCATCATACTGCTTGTTTCCGAAAGCGTCAAGTATAGCCTTACCGCTTTCGTCTGTTACCAACTGCATAACACCCGGAAGGTTAACTAAAATTGCACCGAAGCCTATCGGGAGAAGAAGGGTGGGTTCCATATCCTTCTTGATAGCAAGAAAAATAAGGATTCCGCCTATTGCCCACATTACGAGCATTTGCCAGTTGAAGTTGTTGACTACGTTTTCGTACAGAAATTCAATAAAATCCATATAGAACGACCTTTCTTTTGAAAATTTGGGAACAAAAAAAGACCTTCACCGCCAAAAAGCAGTAAAAGTCTTGCCGTTTAATGCAAAAGCGGGGTGAAACCCGTATTGACGCAATTTGCAACGGAAATTTTTTACTTTTCCGTCGGCTACTCCCTTTAACCTTTGAAATGATACCATAATTGTAAAAAAAATGCAAGAATTTTTTGTATTTATAGGTATTTCTTTTTCTTTCGGAGTATGTTAAAATATTAAATATGAATTTTTGAGGTTAAAGGACGAAGAAGGTATGAAATTGATTTTAGCATCACAGTCTCCACGCAGGCAGGAGCTTTTAAGAAAGATAACCGAGGATTTTATATGTATGCCTGCCGATATTGACGAGACTGCGCCACAAAATATAGAAACTACCAAAGCACCCGAATACTTAGCCCTTAAAAAGGCAGAATTTATAGCGGCAAAAAATCCGGACAGTACGGTTTTAGGCTCGGATACGGGCGTATTTTGCGATGGAATTATGCTTGGAAAGCCCGAAAACAGAGAAGATGCAGTAAGAATGCTCAAGCTGCTGTCAGGCAGGACACATAGCGTAATTACGGGTTGCGCTATTGTGAAAGGAAACGAGAAAACCGTATTCAGTTGTGAGACGAATGTTACCTTTTACGAGCTTACAGACAAGGAAATTGAGGATTATGTTTCTACGGGGGAGTGTGACGACAAAGCAGGTGCTTACGGCATACAAGGTAAGGGCGCATTGCTTATAAAGGAAATAAAGGGCGACTATTTTAATGTTGTAGGACTGCCGGTAGCAAAGCTTAGCAGAGCTTTGGTAATTCGGAATTAAGTGAGCACAGTAATTTTGTTTTGTTAACATATTTGTAATTGACTTTATAGTAAGTTTAAGGTAAAATAATAAATAATAAATATTTAAGTCGAGGTGCTTTACGTATGAAACCGGTTTATAAGCGTGTTTTACTTAAGCTCAGCGGTGAGGTTCTTGCCGGAAATAAGGGCTCGGGTATAGATTTTGATAAGGTGTTAGAGGTTTGTGAAAGGGTTAAAACCTGCGTGGAAATGGGAGTTCAGGTTGCCATTGTTGTAGGTGGCGGCAACTTCTGGAGAGGTAGAAGCTCGGGCAAAATGGACCGAACAAGAGCCGACCACATGGGAATGCTTGCAACCTCAATTAACGCATTGGCTTTAGCTGATGCACTCGAACAGTTGGGTGTTACGGCACGTGTACAGACAGCAATCGAAATGCGCCAGATTGCAGAGCCTTACATCAGGAGCAAGGCGGTAAGACACCTTGAAAAGGGCAGAGTAGTAATTTTCGGCTGCGGAACTGGTAACCCCTTCTTTTCAACCGATACTGCGGCAGCTTTACGTGCGGCTGAAATCGGAGCAGATGTTATATTCAAGGCAACCAATGTTGACGGCGTTTATGACAGTGACCCCAAGCTTAACCCCGATGCTAAGAAGTTTGATACCCTGTCTCATATAGACGTACTCCAAAAGGGACTTCACGTTATGGACAGTACAGCAGCTTCACTTTGTATGGATAACGGAATTGAAATTCTTGTATTCAACCTCGACAAGCCCGATAATATCGTTGCCGCTATGGTGGGCGAGACTATCGGTACAGTGGTAAAATAATAAATTTTAGGAGAGAATGTAATGAACGAGCTTATTAAGAATACCGAAGAAAAAATGAATAAGACTATAGGTGTTTTGGAGCAAAACTACAAAACAATCCGTGCAGGCAGAGCAAATGCTTCTGTGCTTGACCGTATAACCGTAGACTATTACGGTGCTCCCACACCCATTCAGCAGATGGCGGCTGTATCTGTACCGGAACCCCGTGTACTTATGATTCAGCCTTGGGACGCTTCTAC
>JAZQHX010000157.1:0-3082 GCA_045540835.1 Acutalibacteraceae bacterium
CGTGGTTGCCGTATGCCCGAGGCTGACATCGTTGTTTGCCCCGAAAATGCTACCGAAGTTTCAAAAGTTTTAAAAATCGCTAACTATTACAAGCTTCCTGTAACTACTTGGGGTGCAGGCGGCGGTACTCAGGGTGGTGCTATCCCTGTTGCAGGCGGTATTGTTCTTGATACCAAGAGAATGAACAAAATATACGAGGTTAACACTGAGGGTATGTACATAGAGTGTGGCACAGGTGCTATCTATAAGCACATTGAGTGGGCTGCAAATGAAGTTGGTAAGGCTACAATGCACTATCCTTCTTCTCTTACCTGCTCAACCGTTGGTGGATTCTTAGCTCATCGTGGTATCGGTGTTGTTTCTACCAAATACGGTAAGATTGACGATATGGTACTTAAAATGGAGGTTGTTCTTCCTAACGGTGATATTATTGAAACCTGCTCTGCTCCTAAGCACGCCGCAGGACCTGATTTAAACCAGATTTTCATCGGTTCTGAGGGAACTCTCGGTATCATCACAAAGGCACAGATTCGTATTTTCGACCAGCCTGAAGAGAGACGCTTCCGTGGCTTCTTGTTCCAGGATATGACCGGTGCTTTCAAGGCAAGCCGTGAACTGCTCCAGAAATTCAAGCCCTCTGTTATGCGTCTTTATGATGAGGCAGAGACTGCTTCTCTTATTAAGAAAATCGTTGGCGTTGAGCGTAAGGGTGCATTTATGAACATCGCTTACGAAGGCGTTAAGGAAATGGTTGATGTTGAGGAGAAAATCCTTCTCGAGACATTTGCTAAGTACGGCGCTGAGGACTTAGGTAGCGAGTACGGTGAGAAATGGTGGAAAGAGAAGATTACCTTCTTCTATCCCGGTCATATGATGGATATTCCCCAGTGCTTCGGTACTATGGATACTATTGCTCCTTACGGCAAGATTGAGGAAATCTACTGGGCTATGAAGGAAGCAATTGAAACCAACTTCCCGCAGGCTAAGTTTATTGCACACTTCTCTCACTGGTATGAGTGGGGCGCAATGGTTTACGACCGCTTTATTGTTGACGGTAAGGACGTTCCCGAAGATCCGGTTGAGGCTCTCCGTCTCCATCAGGCTATCTGGACCTGCGGTGTAAGAACAGCTTTAGCTCACGGCGGTGTTGTTAACGATCACCACGGTGTTGGTATCAAGCTCGGTCGTCTTATGAAAGAACAGTACGGTCCTGCAATGCAGGTATTTGAAGGACTTAAGAAAACACTTGACCCGAACGGCATTATGAATCCGTTTAAGTTAGGTTTATAATTCAGGGGAGGTAACAGATTATGATTATGTCAGAAAAATGTAAACAGCACGTTGATTCCTGCCGTTTTTGCTGGATGTGCCACCACATTTGCCCTATCGGTAACGCTACCGGTCAGGAAAGAAACACAGCAAGAGCAAGAGCTTTAGGTATCTCTCTTGTAAACCGTGAGGCTATCGAATTAGAGGAAATTATGGATAATATCTACGAGTGCTGCACCTGCGGTGCTTGTGTACACGATTGTATTACCGGCTGGGATCCCGTTATGTTCACAAAGGAAACCAGACTTCAGGCAGCCCTTGAGGGTAAGACACCTGATTATATTATGGCACTTGTTTCTAATTGCCTTGAAACAGGTAATGCATACGGCAAAACCGCTACTTGCGAGACATTGACCGCATCTATCAAGGCTCATGCAGACAAGAAGGATACTTTACTTCTTTTGGGCGTTGATGCTAAGTTTATGGCTTGCGAGCAGGCAAACAAGGCTATCAAGGTTTTGGATAAAGCAGGAGTAGATTTCTCAGTTTTAGAGAACGAACCTGCATCAGGCGCACAGCTTGATTTCCTTATCGGTGCTGCTAATGAGACTAAGGCTCAGATGGAAGAATGTGCGAAAACTTTAGGCGAATATAAGACCGTTGTTGTATATGACCCTAACGATGCTAAAGCAATTAAGCAGATTTATAAAGAGTACGGAATTGAAGTTAAGGCAGATGTTGTCACATATACTTCATTCGTAGCAGGATTACTCAAGGACGGTAAGTTGACCGCTCAGAACAGCGGTAAAGCTGTTGTATTCCAGGATCCTTATCAGCTCTCCCGTGACCTTGAGGAAACCGAGGAAGCTCGTGAAATCGTTAAGGCTTACGCCAACTTAGATGAAATGCTCCTTAACCGTGCAGAGACCGTTTGGGCTGGTAATATCCTTATGGCACAGTATATGCCTAAGGTAGTAGAGCTTGTAGCTAAGCGCAGAATTTTCAATGCTACAAGTGTTGGTGCAAAGGCTATCGTTACCGCTTGTGTTTCAGAGTATGTATCACTTAAGGCAGTAGCCGAAGATGTTGAGATTATATCAATTGAAGATTTAATTCTCGGTTAATGGGAGGAAGCGTAAATGTTAGTTAATTTAAAACAGATTATTGGTATGGCTGAAGAAGGCGGCTACTGTGTCCCTGCATTTAATGTTTATAACATTGAAACCGTTATGGGTGTTATTAAGGCTGCCGAGGAGGCTAAAGCTCCCGTTATTATTCAGATTTATCCCCGTCTTGTAAATGAAGAGGTTGGTTACTATTTAGCTCCCGTTATTTTAGCGGCAGCTAAGAAAGCCAGTGTTCCCGTTTGCTTCCACCTTGACCATGGCCCTTCAGAGCTTGAGGCTCAAAAGGTGCTTTATTGGGGAGCTACCGGTATTATGTATGACGGTTCTGTTCACCCTTATGAAGAGAATGTTGCTAATACAAAGCACATTGTTGACATCTGCAACGCTATCGACGTTGGTGTTGAGGGTGAGCTCGGTCATGTTGGCAGTGTTAATGACGATGCTATGGAAGAATATACCGACCCCAAAGAGGCTGCTGATTTCGTTAAGAAAACAGGGGTATGCTGTCTTGCGGTTCTTATAGGTAACGCACACGGACATTATAAAAAGACACCTTGCCTCGATATTGAAAGAGTAAAGGCTATAAGAGAGGCTACAGGCGGTACTCCGCTTGTTCTTCACGGTGGTTCAGGTATTCCTGATGACCAGGTTAAGGCTGCTATTAAAGCAGGTGTTCGTAAGATGAA
>JAZQHX010000158.1:0-8952 GCA_045540835.1 Acutalibacteraceae bacterium
CACTTTCTATTCCTCGTCTACCATAAATAAGCTTATGGCAACTAAAGAGGGAATAGTTTCCAAAACAATGGGAACAAAGCGTGCTATACTTGACGGTGTTACAGTAAGCGGTTTCCATTCGGTAGTTTCTATGAAGGTAACTCAAGAGGGAACTATGCGTTCGGGTATTGTTTTCAGAGTAAACGATATTGAAAAGGGTACTCTTGAGGACGGCTCACTTCCTTCTAATAATCTTCAGGGTTACGCCGCCATTCTTTATAAAACACCCGGTAATACCACAAGCTACGCCAGAGTGGTAATGTGTATTTATAAATACGGTATTGTAGACGGCGAGTATATGTTCTTGGGTACGGTTGCGTCAAAATCAAGTGAGGTTCCGCTTACGGGCTTTGAAAAGACCGAGTCCGCAGCCGCAGGACAGGAACTTGTAATGGACGTAAATGTTATTGACGACCAGATTACTGTTTATTTCTATAATAAAAATAAGCCTGAGCTTGTAAGTGAAAAGCTTATCGCAGACCTTAATAATCAAACCGATGTTGAGGGCAATACTCCTTCAATCAAGGGCGTTCATTACAAAAAGGGCGGTATAGGACTTACAACTACAAATCAGGGTATATTTACAAGCTTTACCGTAAGTGAACCGAATTATCCTCCTACTGATGTAGGTGACCTTTCACATCTTGACAGTTACACACTTTACGGTAGCGGTGCTATGCAGGAGGGTGAATATATAACCTCTAATTCTTCAGGCACAAAGAAGCTTATTGTAAATAATCTTACAGTTACCGACTTTAAGGCTTCGGTTGATATGACAATTGATAACAACGGCAACTTAAAAACAGGTTTTTTATTCCGTGTAAACGATGTTGGTAACGGACCCGACGACCAGACCGGTTGGGCAATTGTAGTTACCCGTAACTATGCGACAAATGGGGAAACCAATCCTAACCGTATAGATATAGTTCTCTTTAAGTGGGGCTATAACAACGGCAAGCTTTCCTATTTAGGCGAGGTTTCACGTGAGGTTTACAAGAGCGGTGCTTCTTTTGTGGACGGTAAAATGGCAGGCGAAGAACTGACATTTGTAGTCAGTGTAATGGGTGCAGGAATAGATGCTACACTTTATCACAAGGACGATCCTACAAATAAGCCCGTAACCTATTCTACAAACCTTAAGTTTGCAGGTAAGAGCGAAAAGGGTGAGCCTGCTTATTACGAATCGGGCGGAATCGGACTTTATCTCGGCAACTCGGTAAGTGATCCTGTAAACTATAACCGTGTCAGAAATTTCCATATTGATGACGGTTCGGGTGTTGAGGTTAAGGATATTCCCATAAAAGCAACGATTGCCTCTGCCACAGGAACTACGACTATTTTAGGTATCCCGATTACAGGTGAAAGCATATTTATTATGATAATTTCGGCAGTATTTGTTATTTCTGCAGGTGTAGTGCTTACTTTAAGCCGTTATAATAAAAGGGGTAAACATATAATAGGAGAAAAGAATAAATGAAAAAAGCAATATTAAGAACAGATAAGTATTTTACTATAGATAAGATTGATGAACGTATATACGGCTCTTTTCTTGAGCATATGGGCAGAGCAGTATATGAGGGTGTTTACCAGCCTGATTGTAAATTTGCAGATGAGGACGGATTCCGTACCGATACGACAGCACTTGTAAAGGAAATGGGTGTTACTACCGTGCGTTACCCCGGTGGAAACATTGTTTCGGCTTATGACTGGGAGGACGGTGTAGGACCTAAGGAATTACGCCCCGTTCGTCTTGAAGCTGCCTGGCAGAATTTAGAGGACAACAGCTTTGGTACAAACGAGTTTATGGATTGGTCCAAAAAGGCAAATATAAACCCTATGATGGCTGTAAACTTAGGCACACGTGGTGTTGCAGATGCTATGCATTTGCTTGAGTACTGTAACTTCCCGTCGGGTACATATTATTCGGATATGCGTATTAAGCACGGATATAAAACCCCTCATAACGTAAAGCTTTGGTGCTTAGGTAACGAAATGGACGGACCTTGGCAGATAGGTCACAGAAATGCCCACGAATACGGCACTATTGCCGCACAGACGGCTAAGGTTATGAAGGACATTGACCCTACAATTGAGCTCGCCGCTTGCGGTAGTGCAGGTTTAAGACTTCCTACCTTTGGTTCTTGGGATGCTACTGTTGCAGATCATTGTATAAGATACATTGATTTTCTTTCAATGCATACATATTACAACAACCATAACTATACCTTGGACGATACCCGTGATTTTCTCGGTCATGCGCTTACCTTTGATGACCAGATTCATTCGGTACTTGCGGCTTGTGATTATGCTTCGGCTATAAACAAGACAAAGAAACGCATTAACTTGTCTATTGACGAATGGAATGTGGTTTACCGTCCTCACGGAAAGGTTCCGGCAGATGCCCGTTGGACTAAGGCACCTCACCAGATAGAGGACACCTACAATCTTGAGGACGCATTGCTTGTGGGCAGTATGTTTATGACCATGATGAACAGAAGTGATCGTGTAAAGGTTGCCTGCCATGCACAGCTTGTAAATGTTATTGCTCCTATTATGACGTCGGATAATTCGGCTTGGAAGCAGACAATATTCTATCCTTTCAAGCATTGCAGTACCTACGGCAGAGGTGTAACACTCAGAAGTGTTGTAGAGTGTGACAAGTACGATTCTAAAAATCATACCGATGTTCCTTATATTGCAACTACGGTTGTTTATAATGAAGAGGAAGACAGGGTTGTGATTTTTGCAATCAACCGTGATATTGATGAAGATTGTATGATGGAGTGTGATTTGCGTCAGTTTGCAGATTACAAGCTCGAAAAGCATATTGTTGTTAATCACGAGGATTTGAAGGCTGTAAATACAGAGGAGAATCCCAATAATGTTACAGAGATTGTAAAGAATGATAATTCCGGCTTTGAGGGCGGACGTCTTAATTCTAAGCTTGAAAAGCATTCCTGGAATGTAATTGTTCTTAAGAAATAAGTTGACTAAAGTGTGGCAGACGCCATACTTTCCGAAAGGAATGTCCACAATGATGAAAAAAATATTAAGTTTGCTACTGGCAGGTGTAATGGTACTCTGCTTTGCGGCTTGCGGTGACAGTAAGGAAGAAACTTCCGAAAAGGCAGAAAGCGAGCGTAAGCGTGCTACTGCCGGTCAGGATACCACTACTGCAACCACTCAGCCGGAGGACCAGGTTACCCTTGATACCGGAATGCTTACAGCTCTTGATAAAACCTATGCTCAAAGCAATAAAGCAGGTATTGTTTATGACACCAACGTGTTTTTGAAGCTTGCTCAAAGCTCCTCAAAGACGGTTAAAATTGCCTGCGTGGGTGACGATATGGCTTATGGCGCCGGCAGTAGTGATACGTTTAAAAAATCTTATCCCACACAGCTTCAAAAGCTTCTTGATTCACGTTTTGGCAAGGGTAAATTCGAGGTTAAAAATTACGGAAAAAGCGGCTCTTATGTAGCTGATTTTGAGCGAAGTGATGCAGGCTCTTTGCGTTATTGCTATACAGACGAGTATAGAAAAATGCGTAAAAGTAAGCCGGACGTTGTTATAATGATGCTCGGTACGAATGATATTGGGTATTTAAGTGACGGCAATGCTTGCGAGGAGTATAAAGATGCTTATGTGGAGCTTTTAAAGGATATAAAGGGGCTTAGCTCCAAGCCTTTGGTATTTGTTTGTACCCCTATTGCACGTTATACCGCTTACTCGAGTTATGTTGCAATGCCGTATCTTAAGAATGCTACGGTAAAGGCGGCTAACGAGGCAGGAGTATATGTTATAGATACATATAATATCACTAAGGAATATTTCTCAAGTGCGCTTTATGAAAATGACGGCTTCCACCCTGATGATGACGGCTATTATTATTTGGCTGACACAATAATGGGCGGTATTGCTGACGGTCTTACCGAGTATAAAGAGGGTAAACTTTCGTCAACATCGGATTATGTTGTTTTTGTAAGCTCTACCGGAGAATATGACAGCGTAGGTGCTACACCTGATAAACCTACTTCAAGCTTTGCGAGAGCGGTTGAACTTTGTCAGGGTGGAGGCACAATAGTTATTTGCGGTCAGGTTACTCCTACCGAAGCTGCTGCAGGCGTTACAAGACCTGCAATTTTGCCCGAAAACTACAATAAAATTAAGGTTACAAGTGTCTGGAATGGTGTTGATTACAGGAAAGACGCAAAGGTAAATGCTAAAATTTATTTAAGCAGCTCGATTTATTTAAACGGTGATTTTGAGTTTGAAAATGTTACCTTTGAAACTGTGGCGGCAGCTACTAAGATAGTTTGTAACTATAATAATGTTACATTCAATACAGGTTTTTCTACGGTAGATAATATTGGCGGTCACTCGGTTCTGATTGTAGGTCACGATATTGTTTCAAAATGGCAGTCAGGAAATAATGCGTCTTGCCTTAAAAACTGTGATATACTTGTAAAAAGCGGTACGTTTACTTATCTCAGAGGAGGTAACTACCGTGCATACGCTACGGGCGAATCCAAATACGCTTACGGTACCGTTAAAAAGGGTGTTACAATCAATATAACGGTTGACGGTGCTACCTTTAACCGAGGTGACAGTGCAGGAAACTATGGAAAATCCAATAGCACATTAAGCTCTGCTTTGGGTCAGAACGGTATGGAAAAGGGCTCGACCATAAATCTTGTTGTAAACAGCGGAACATTTATGGGCTCTGTTTTCGCAGTTCCGAGAATGAATCCTTATCCTGCAAGCGGATTACCCACAGTCGCAGGTAATATTAACATTACTTTAAAAGGCGGAAGATTTAACGGTCAGACGGTTGGTTACAACCAGACCTTTACTAATCTTAAAGATAGTGACGGTAAGGTTACTGTCAAGTACAGAAGTCCTAAGCTTACCGGTAAGTTTAATCTTACAGTTAATGCCAAGGATTTTACAAGCTCGGCTAAAAAGTCACTTTCCGGTACGGGTTGTTCCGATGCTAAGGTTACTTTAGGTGAAAACTTCCCCGAAGGACTTTTCACAATCAAAGGCTTTAAAAACTATAAGTAATAATTATTATTAAAAAAACACCGATGCGATAGATTTAAAATTCTATCGTATCGGTGTTTTATAAGTTATCGGTAATTAGTATGTATTATCTCTGTACTCGGCCTGAACCGTCGCCGCCGGCTAATTTTTCAACCTCGGATACAGACACACGGTTAAAGTCACCCTCAATTGTGTGCTTCAATGCAGAAGCTGCAACTGCAAATTCTATTATAGACTGACTGTCCTTACCCGAAAGAATTGAATAAATAAGTCCTGCTCCAAAGCTGTCTCCTCCGCCTACACGGTCTACAATATGCAGGTGGTATTCCTTTGAGAAGTAGTAGTCATTTCCGTCGTAAAGCATAGCTGCCCAATCATTATCATTAGCAGAAATTGAGGAACGAAGTGTAATTGCTACCTTTTCAAAGCCGAATTTGTCTGCTAACTGCTTTGCAACACTCTTGTAGCCGTTTTTATCAAGCTTGCCGCCGTAAATATCGGTGTTTTCAGCTTCAATTCCGAATACGTCCTTTGCGTCCTCTTCATTGGCAATGCAAACGTCAACATACTTACAAAGCTCGGTCATAGCGGCTCTTGCTTCGTCTCTTGTCCATAGCTTTCCTCTGTAATTTAAGTCGCAGGAAATTTTAACTCCGTGGTTTTTAGCCGCAATGCAGGCTTCTTTACAGATTTCTACCATATCGCCGCCAAGGGCAGGAGTAATACCGGTAAAGTGGAACCAATCGGCACCTTCAAAAATTTTATCCCAATTAAAATCCTCTTTTTTTGCCAGCCCAATAGCTGAATTTGCACGGTCGTAAATACAAACAGAGCCACGCTGTGAAGCACCTTTTTCGAGGAAGTAAATACCTACACGGTCACCACCACGGGTAATAAGAGAAGTATCAACACCGAAGTAGCGGAGTGAATCAACTGCCGCCTGACCTATTGCGTGCTTAGGCAGCTTGGTAACAAAAGCGGTATTAAATCCGTAGTTTGCGAGCGAAACCGATACATTGGCTTCACCGCCGCCAAAGGTTGCCTGCATCTGGTCGTTCTGGAAAAAACGGTAATATCCGTTGGGAGCGAGTCTTAACATAATCTCGCCAAAGGTAATAACTCTTTTCATTATTTTCTTATCTCCTTTACAAGTGTTACAGCTTCGGCTGTTAATTTTTCGATTTCGTCAAATTTACCCTCGTTTATGAGGTTAGCAGGAACCATCCAGCTGCCTCCGCATACAAATACTGCAGAGCAGGTAAGGTAATCCTTAAGGTTAGCCGTACCTATACCGCCTGTGGGCATAAACTTGATTTTGTTATAAGGTGCCGCCATAGCCTTTATCATTTTAACACCCCCTGCGGCTTCGGCAGGGAAGAATTTAAGGTAGGAAAGACCTAAGCTCATACCCAGTTCTACTTCACTTGGGGTGCAAACTCCGGGAATCACGGGATAGTCGTTATCGATACAATGCTTTACAACAGTTGGGTTAAGTCCGGGGCTTACTATAAAGGATGCGCCTGCCGCCATAGCAAGGTCAGCCTGCTTTGGGGTAAGTACCGTTCCTGCACCGATAAGGAAATCGGGGAATTCCTTGTGTATAAGACGTATTGCTTCTTCTGCGGCGTCTGTACGGAAGGTTACCTCTGCACAGCAAAGTCCTCCGTTTTTAAGTGCGTTTGCCAACGGAATTGCATCCTCGGCACGGTCAATTTTGATTACCGGCACAACGCCAATGTTACTGATTTTTTCGATTAAATTCTGCATATTTCCTCCTTATGTTTCACAATGTGAAACAACGTTTCATTTTTTGCTAAGTAAATTGTAACATAAAATTTTAAAAAGTCAAGTTGCAGAAAGTGAAAAGATGTGTTAAAATAGAATAAATTTTTATTGGGTGGTGTTTAAATGTCCCAATCAGGCTCGGTGCAGTCGGTAGAAAGGGTATTTCTCATAATAGAAGCAATGTGCAGGGAAAAGGAAAGCAGCGTTACGGGGCTGTCACAGATTACGGGGCTTAATAAGACCACCGTTTTCAGATTTCTTAATACTTTGGTGGGTTTGGGTTATGCCGTTAAAAACGAAAAGACCGAATGTTATAGCCTGACCCTTAAATTTTTAAGAATTTCGTCCCGAAAACTTGCCGATTACGATATAAAACAGCAGATGAAGCCCTTTCTTTCACGTTTGTCCAAGGAATGCGGAGAGACGGTGCATTTAGTTGAAAGAAACGGCGCTAAGGTGGTATATATAGATAAGTTTGAGTCGGATACAAATTCGGTAAGAATGGTGTCAAGAATCGGTATGTCGCTGGATATTTTTACAACCGCTGTCGGAAAAGCGATGCTAAGCTTTATGCAGGATTTTGAGATTAAAGATTTATGGGATAGTCATACCCATACCAAAAAGACCAAATATACAATAACCGCACTTCAAGATTTCCTTACAGAAATTGAGGAAATCCGAAAATGCGGTTATGCGGTCGATAACGAAGAAAATGAGCTTGGGGTTCGCTGCGTGGCGGTGGCTATTCCCGACCAGTACAGCAAATATCGTTATGCGGCAAGTGTTTCAGCACCTATAAACCGTATGGACGACAATACCGTAAGGCTTACCGCCGAAAGGCTGTTAGAGCTCAATAAATTTTAATATATCGTCAGTAGTTTCCTGTCGGCACGAATCGTTTAGAATTTCGTGTCGGCAGTTTTCGTATAGCTTAATGTCAGCATTTACTCCTGCGGCATTAAGCTTTTTATGTACCTGAATTACACCCTTGCCGTAATTTCCTACGGGGTCATCACTACCCGAAATCAGCATTAAGGGCAAATTTTTGTTAAGATTCTTAAACCATTTACTGCGGTTGCAAAGCGAAATCAGCTTTATAAGGTCGTGCATAGCTGAGACGGTAAACGGGAAGGTGCAGTATTTATCATTTTGATATTTTTCAATTATTTCACGGTCTTTTGTAAGCCATTCGTAATTTGAAAGTCTTTCAAAACGCTTGTTGTAGCTTCCAAAAGCCATAGATAAAACCAGCTTTGATATATGCTTTTCCCCGAATAAAATACGCATACTTTTAGTAAGGCCGAGACCTAACGGCGCTAAAGGATTTTTGCCCGCTGTACCGCAGATTATAAGCTTTTTAATATTTTCGCTGTAGCTTTCTGCCGCAAGACGGGCTATAAATGAGCCCATTGAATGACCGAACAGATAGAGCGGTAAATCGGGGTAAAGGGTTTTAACCGCTGTTTCGTATGCGTTAACATCATTTACAAGATGCTTCCAGCCGTCACGGTGGGCAATAAAGCCTAATTCGCTGTCGTCCTTGGCGGTTTTGCCGTGACCTAAATTGTCATACCCAAAGGCAAGAAAACCGTTTTGGGCAAGATAAGACATAAATGAATCATATCTGTCAATATATTCGCACATTCCGTGCACAATATGAAATAAACCCTTTATTTCGCCCTCGGGGATATAAAGCTTTCCTACAAGGGTGTGAATATTATCGGTAGCCGCAACTGCAAATTCTTTAATTTCGTAAGGCATATTTTCACTCTCCCGAAAAGGTTTTGTTTACTGCTTTCTGCCAGCCGTCAAGTAAGACTTCACGTTGGCTTGTGGATATATGCGGCAAAAATTCGGTGCAACCGAAAGGAATTTCCATTATTTCCGATTTATCCTTCCAAAATCCAACCGCAAGTCCTGCTAAAAATGCTGCTCCTAATGCTGTAGCTTCACCTGAAGACGGACAAATTATCGCAGTATTTGAAATATCGGCCTGAAACTGCATTAAAAATCCGTTTGCGGCAGCCCCTCCGTCAGCCTTTAAAGAGGTAATAGCAATATTGCTGTCATTCTTTAGGGCAGTTATT
>JAZQHX010000159.1:0-3503 GCA_045540835.1 Acutalibacteraceae bacterium
AGCATTAAAAAAGTAGGCTTTCGCCTACTTTTTTAATGCTCAAAACCGATAAGCAATCCGCCTTTTTCGGCATAAAAGCTACATAGCCCTCTGCATTTACCGATTATTATATTTGCGTTTTCAAATTTTTCTAATATCAGATTTTTAAGTTTTTCAGCGGCCTCAGGATTAAAACAATGGTTGATTATAACCTTACCACCGTTAAAGCCTAACTTACGCATATTTTCAAAAATTGCGGGTAATGCTTTCTTTTCTCCACGGCATTTTTCGATAACTTCGAGTGTGCCATGGTCGCTGGCTCTGCCAACAACACGTATACCCAAAAGTCCTGCCGCCTTTGCTACAAGGGGGCTTACACGTCCGTTGTTAGCAAGATTTTTCATAGATTCAAGCATAAATAAAAGACCTGTATGCTTGCAATACTCTGTAATGTATTTACATATATCGTCAAATTCTTTTCCGTCATTTATAAGTACAGCTATTTTTTCAATTATAAGCTGCATTTCAGGACCAGTAGAAAGACTGTCAACAACATATACTTTACGGTCGGGGTACTGCTCCTCGTAAAGTCCCTTTGCCGTGCAGGCGGAATTGTAGCTACCCGAAAGGTTACTTGTAATGGTAACGCAGAAAACATATTCACTTTCCCCAAAGGCAGTTAGCCAATCATCGGGAGATGGGCAGGCGGTTGAGGATTTGCCTGAATATTTAAGCAGGTCATCAACCATATCCTCTACATTCAAATTTTCATTATCTGTATATTCTTTTTTAGCGGTAATTATTTTAAGCGGTGCAGAACAAAAAGGGATTTCGTCGAAAACTGCCATATCCGAAGATGAGTCTGCAACTAT
Source organism: Acutalibacteraceae bacterium (assembly GCA_045540835.1). Taxonomy (GTDB): domain Bacteria; phylum Bacillota; class Clostridia; order Oscillospirales; family Acutalibacteraceae; genus UBA737. The sequence goes on from JAZQHX010000159.1 coordinate 852, forward strand.
TTTAATTTTATTTTTGTCCATAATCTTCTCCTATGTAAAACAAATTATGCATTTAATTATATGAAACCTTACTCAAAAAAGCAATCTATTGACGTTTTTTTGAATTATAATCAAAAAAACTTTGTAGTAGAGAAGAAAAAAGCAACTCCACCCGTAGTGGAGTTGCTGATAAATAAAGGGTTTTAAGGGTATTAAATCTCGAATAACCGCTTCGCATTATCAAAAGCAGAAGTCAGAATAGATTTTGAATCGGTTGCTCTGATTTCGGCAATTTTTTCTGCGGTCAGGTTAATCATACAAGAATTATTTGTTTTGCCCCTATATGGTACGGGGGATAAATACGGAGCGTCTGTTTCAAGTAAGAATTTATCCTCGGGTAAAATTTTAACAACATCGGGTAGCTTTTTGGCATTCTTAAAGGTGACAACTCCACCAATACCGATATACATTCCGATTTTTAAAATTTCCTGAGCCATCTCGGTACTGCCCGAAAAGCTGTGCAAAACCCCTTTGGGTTTATACTTTAATAGTATGTCCAAGGTATCTTTATGAGCATCTCGGTCGTGCACGATTACAGGCAGGTCTAATTCCTTAGCCAGTAGAATCTGCTTTTCAAAAACTGCCTTTTGCTCTTCTGATTTTTCGGGCGACCAATAATAGTCAAGACCGATTTCGCCAATAGCAACACATTTTTTGTGCTTTGCTAAAGCTTCAATTTCATTAAGCTCAAGGTTGTCGGGCAAGTTTTCGGGGTGAAAGCCTACTGCCGCATAAAGATATTCGTATTTTTCTGCAAGAGCTAAAGCTTGCTTGCTCGATTCAATATCACAGCCGCAGTTTATAATTCCGCCCACACCGTGAGAATGCATAGCCGACAGTAATTCGTCTCTTACACCGTCAAACCGCTCGTCATAATAATGAGCGTGGCTGTCGAAAATCAGCGGCTCTTTAAGGGGACAATCGTTTATATATTCCATTATCTTATCTTGCTACCTGCAGGTACATCATCAATAAACAGCACCTTAACATCGTCCTCACCACAGTCTGCCGCAAGAATCATACCTTGAGATTCAACGCCGCAAAGCTTTGCAGGCTTTAAATTTGAAACTACAATTACAGTATGACCGATAAGCTCCTCAGGCTTATACCATTTAGCAATACCTGATGCTACCGTGCGGTCATTTCCGCTACCGTCATCTAAAGTGAGTTTAAGAAGTTTTTTAGCCTTGGGTACAGGTTCACAAGTGAGAATTTTTGCGGCTTTAAGCTCGATTTTTGCAAAATCGTCAATCGAGATTTCGGCTAAGGTAGTAACATTTTCTGCCTTTTGTTTAGCTTTGTCTTTTGCTTCCTGCTCGGCGGCAATTTCCTCTAAAACCTTAGCGGCATCAAGTCTTGCAAACAAAGGCTTAGCTTCGCCTACACTATATTCTTTAACTGCACCGAATTCTAAAACAGTATTGTCACAGCAAAGCTGAGCTTTAATGCTGTCACAACTATCGGGCATAATGGGTGCGAGCATATTTGAGAGCAGTCGTATACATTCCAAAAGATTATAAAGCACGTTTTCAAGTCTCGCTTTTTGCTCCTCGTCTTTAGCAAGAGCCCAAGGGGTGGTCTCGTCAATATACTTGTTGCAACGCTTTGCAAGGTTCATAACAGCCTCGCAAGCATCGGCATTACGGTAGGAATCCATCTTTTCGTAATACTTTGTAATTGCTTCTTTTGCGGCGGCTAAAAGCTCGTTATCACATTCCTCGGTATTCTCTCCTGCCTTTACACTTCCGCCAAAATACTTATTTGTCATAGCAATCGAGCGGTTTACAAGGTTACCTAAGGTATTAGCCAAATCGGTATTGAACTTTGTTATAAAGCTGTCGTATGTGAAGGTGCCGTCCTGCGCAAAGGGAATTTCGGAAAGCAGATAATAACGCACAGCATCTATTCCAAAACGTTTTGCCAATTCGTCCGCATATACTACGTTACCCTTGGATTTACTCATTTTATCTTCGCCTACAAGCACCCACGGGTGACCTAAAACCTGCTTAGGCAAAGGCAGACCTAAAGCCATAAGAATAATAGGCCAGTAGATAGTGTGGAAACGCACAATATCTTTACCGATAACGTGCAAATCAGCAGGCCAGAGGTAATTGTATTTATCACTGCTGCCGTCAGGGTCATAACCGATACCTGTAATATAGTTTGAAAGTGCATCAATCCAAACGTAGATTACGTGTCCGTCGTCAAAAGGAACGGGAACACCCCACTTAAAGGAAGAACGTGATACGCAAAGGTCGGAAAGTCCCGGCTTTAAGAAGTTGTTTATCATTTCATTTTTGCGGGATTCGGGTTTAATGAAGTCGGGATTTTGCTCGAAATACTCCATCAGTTTATCCTGATATTTGCTCAGCTTCAGGAAATAAGCCTCTTCTTTAGAGTCTATAACCTCTCTGCCACAATCGGGACATTTGCCGTCTACAAGCTGTGAAGCGGTAAAGAAAGACTCACAGGGAACGCAGTATTTACCCTCGTAGGTGCTTTTATAAATATCACCCTGCTCGTAAAGCTTTTTAAATATCTTTGCAACAACCTTTTCGTGGTCGTCGTCGGTAGTTCTTATGAACTTATCATAGCTTGTATTAAGGCTGTCCC
>JAZQHX010000160.1:0-3804 GCA_045540835.1 Acutalibacteraceae bacterium
TTTTATTTGCGGGCGGCGGCACAGCAGGTCATATAAACCCTGCATTGGCGGTTGCGGGATACATTAAAGAACGTCACCCTGATGCTAAAATAAGCTATATAGGTACTGCCGCAAAGTTAGAGTCAAAATTAGTCCCTGAAAAGGGTTATGATTTTTATACAATTGATGTTGTTGGATTCAGCCGTAAGTTATCCCCTAAAGGAATTGCGGCTAACGTAAAGGCGGTAAAAAAAGCCTTTGTGGCGTCCTCTCGCTGTAAAAAGCTTTTAAAGGAATTAAAGCCCGATGTTGTTGTTGGTACTGGCGGATACGTAAGTGGTCCTGTGCTTAAAACAGCTCAAAAATTGGGCTTTAAAACGGCTATCCACGAGCAGAATGCTTTCCCCGGTGTTACCACAAAAATGCTGGCACCAAATGCGGATTGCGTAATGCTTGCAATGAAGGAAGCCGAAAAATATCTTAAACTAAATAAAAAGCCTGTAGTTACAGGCAACCCCATAAGAGGGGAATTGCTTAAAATTACACGCAAAGAAGCAAGGGAAAAATTAGGACTTGATAACCGTCCGTTGATTCTTTCTTTTGGCGGCTCTTTGGGCGCAAGACCAATAAATGAGGCTGTGTCTGAGCTTATAAAATGGCATAACGGTACAGATAAGCTTTACCATATTCACGGTACGGGTAAAATCGGTTACGATGCTATGATAAAAAGCCTTGACGATATTAAGCTTGCTGATACCGTAACGGTAAGGGAGTATATAAACGATATGGACGTTTGTATGGCGGCGGCTGATTTGGTTATCTGCCGTGCGGGTGCTATAACTTTGGGTGAATTGCAGGCTTGCGGTAAACCGTCTGTGCTTATACCGTCGCCCTATGTTGCGGAAAATCACCAGTTCCATAATGCAATGACCTTAAAAACTGCAGGTGCAGCCGAAATTATTGAGGAAAAGGATTTAAGCGGTAAAAAGCTTATTGAAACGGTTGAAAAACTGATTGAAGATAAAAATCTGCTCGAAAGTATGGGTATGTGCGCCGAAAAAAGTGTCATAACCGATGCTAACGAGCGCATTTACAATATAATTATGCAACTTTGCAATTAAAAACTTGACTGTTTTGTGACAAAAAGACAGCTTTCGCATAGTATGGATTGTGAAAAAATTTATACTACCGGCAGGTGTTTTTATGTCATTGATTACGGTAAACGGCGGAAGAAAGCTAAAAGGCGAAATAAATGTTCAGGGCGCTAAAAACAGTGTTCTGCCCGTACTTGCGGCAACTCTGCTTTGCAAGGGCGAATGTGTAGTACATAATTGTCCTGAATTGTCGGACGTGGACACATCGATTAAGATTTTAAGCGGTATGGGGTGTGTCTGTTTAAGGGACGGATACTCTGTAATTGTAGATACAAGAGATGTTTCCTCCTATCAGATTCCCGAAAATCTGATGCGTGAAATGCGGTCTTCGGTTGTATTCTTAGGTGCGATTATCGGTAGAATGGGAAAGGCTGTTATTAGTAGCCCGGGTGGCTGTGAATTAGGACCCCGACCAATTGATTTGCACCTTTCTTCGCTAGCTAAAATGGGTGTCAGTATAACCGAGGAACACGGCTATCTTTATTGCAATGCGCCTGACGGATTAACCGGTGCTGAAATTTCACTCAGCTTTCCATCTGTCGGCGCTACGGAAAACATAATTCTGGCGGCGGCTACCGCTAAGGGTGAAACGGTTATTCACAATGCCGCAAAAGAACCCGAAATCAGCGACCTTGCAGATTTTTTAAATTCTGCAGGAGCACGCATTTACGGCAGTGGTTCGGATACGGTTTATATTCACGGTGTAAAATCTTTGGGTTCTACGGAGCATACTATTATTCCTGACAGAATTGTAGCGGCAACCTATATGGCGGGTGCGGCTGTAACGGGTGGAAAAATCACTTTAAAAGGTATAATGCCGTCACACATGGTATCAATGCTTTCCGGTTTCAGAGAATGCGGTTGCGATATTGCCGTTTCGGGAAAAAGTCTTACTATTGCGAGAACGGGCGCTTTACAACGAATCCCCACTACAAGAAGTCTTGTTTATCCGGGCTTTCCTACCGATGCGGGACCCGTAGTAATTGCAATGCTTACAAAAGCCGAAGGAACATCGGTTTTTGTGGAAAATATATTTGAAAACAGATACCGATATATTGATGAATTAAAAAGACTCGGTGCTAAAATCAAGACCGAGGGTAAAACCGCCGTTATTGAGGGAGTAAGCACACTTTCGGGTGCGGGCTGTAAATGTACAGACCTCAGAGGTGGTGCGGCACTCGTTGTCGCTGCTCTTGCGGCAGATGGCAGAACGGAAATCAGTGATATTCATCATATAGAGAGAGGATACGAGGACATTGTCGGAAGCTTTCAGAAGCTTAATGCCGACATTAACTATATATAAAGGATTGATTGTTTGAAGAAAGAGGCAGTAATACGGGACGAATTTATCCGTAAGCGAATGGAACGTCAAAGAAGAATAAGGAAAAGACGCCTTACGATTTTTTTTATATTCTTTATAATTATGATGATAAGTGTTACGATAACTCTTTCGCTTACGGTTTTCTTTCCAATAGAAAAAATTACCGTTAAAGGAAGTAAAATTTACTCAAGTGAAGAAATAATCAGGTATTGCGGTATAAATAATGGTGATAATCTCTTTACCGTAAGTCAAGACAATGCTGAACAATCACTTAAAAAGGCTTTGCCGTATGTTGAAAATCTGGAAATCAGCAGGGAACTACCCGGAACACTTGTCCTAACTGTTAAGGATGCTACCGAATTTGCTTGCTATAATGTAAAAGGAAGGTATTTTACGGTAAGCAGTTCGGGTTGGGTACTTAAAGAAACGGCAAAGAAACCGAAGAATCTAAACGAAATAGTAACCGATACTGTCAAGTGTAAGGTTGGAAGCGGTATCAGCTTTGAAGATGAACGCATTAAAGAGATTATTGATGAAGTAACCAAAGAACTTAATGCGGTTAATATTAAAATAAACCAAATTAACGTAAAAGAGAAAATTTCAATTTACGTAAATGTGGAAGACAGATTCAAGGTGTTTTTGGGAACATCTAATAATATAAAGGAAAAAATTCGCCATCTTTCGGGTATGATAAAGGAAATACCAAAGAATAAAAGCGGTGAAATTAACCTTAGTATGTGGACAAGCGCCAAGCCCGAAGGTACCTTTATAGCAGACACAAAGAAGGCAAAAAGTAAAGCAAACTGAATATTTGAACAAAAAAATTACAAAATTGTAATAAAACTATTGAAATTTAAAAAAAGATGTGTTAGAATCTTAGTATATGACATTAAAAGCGGAAATTTACATAAATACGGAGGAATTTGAAATGCCATTTGAAGTAGCAGATATGGAAGCTAATGTAGTACAGATTAAAGTTGTCGGTGTCGGCGGCGGCGGCGGAAACGCAATTAACCGCATGGTTGATGCCGGTGTTAGAGGTGTTGAGTTTGTTGCTGTAAACACCGATAAAGCAGCCTTACTTAAGTCTAAGGCTAATACAAAAATCCAGATCGGCGATAAGACTACTGCCGGTATGGGTGCAGGCGGTAACCCCAATAACGGACGTGCCGCTGCAGAAGAATCTAAAGACGAAATCGCAGCAGCTATTCGTGATGCTGATATGATTTTCATTACTGCCGGTATGGGTGGCGGTACAGGTACAGGTCCGACTCCCGTTGTAGCAGCTATTGCTAAGGAACTCGGTATTCTTACCGTTGGTATCGTTACAAAGCCTTTCGCTTTTGAGGG
>JAZQHX010000161.1:0-1703 GCA_045540835.1 Acutalibacteraceae bacterium
TTTTAAAAACCCACTGAAATAATCGGGTAAATCGGAATCAAATTCCATATATTCCTCTGTTTCGGGGTGTATAAAGCCTATTTTTTTAGCGTGCAAGCATTGTCCCGAAAGCGAGGTTATTACCTTTTTAGGTCCATACACATCGTCCCCTGCTACGGGGTGACCGATATATGCCATATGAACCCTTATCTGGTGGGTTCTGCCCGTCTCAAGCTTTAGTCTTAAATGGGTAAAACCGCCAAACTGCTCTAATACCGTATAGTGAGTAACGGCATTCCTGCCGCCTTCACATACCGCCATTTTTTTGCGTTCTTTCGGGTGACGGGCGATAGGTGCGTCTACCGTTCCGCTCTCATTCTTAAAGCCACCGTAAACCACAGCCTCATACTCCCTTGTAAAGGAGTGATCCTTTATCTGAAGTGCCAAATGATTATGCGCCGCATCGTTTTTTGCAACAATTAAAAGACCACTTGTGTTTTTATCAATTCTATGCACAATTCCCGGTCGCATTACACCGTTTATACCCGAAAGGCTGTCCTTGCAATGAAACATAAGCGCATTGACAAGTGTACCGCTGTAATTCCCAGATGCCGGGTGAACAACCATTCCCTTAGGCTTGTTAACCACCAACAAATGCTCGTCCTCATAGACAATATCGAGCGGTATATCCTCAGCTACAACATCGTAAACCTGAGGGTCTGGAAGGCTTATTTCAACTACGTTTCCGCTTTTAAGCTTAGTATTCTTTTTAGCCGATTTACCGTCAACCAAAACAAGACCTTTTTCCAGAATATCCGCCGCACGTGAGCGTGAAATATCCGCAACAGCCGATACAAAAACATCTATTCTGAGCGGTTCTTCGCCCGAATATATTTCCTTAATTTTCTCCATTTTCGGGTTTTGTTTCCTTTTTAATTTTGTAATCCTTTACCGTTTCTTGAAGCAGATAAAGAATCAAAAGTCCTGCACCGACACAAATTGCGCAGTCCGCCACATTAAATATGGGAAAATCGGGCCAGAACTCAAAATGCAGAAAATCCACCACATTACCGTCACGGAAAATGCGGTCATAAAGATTACCTATTCCGCCCGAAATTACAAAGGTCATAGCAAACAGCATAAGACGGCTTCCCTTAAAGGTTTTTATAAGGAAGATAACGCAGATTACCATTACCGCCAGAGTACACCCCAGCAAAAGCCAGGTTTTACCGCTCATAATTCCCCAAGCGGCACCTTTATTATGTATATAATGAATATCTATAAGCCCTTTTATAAAGTCACAGCCCTCACCCAAAGCAAAATTCTGCATAATTATATACTTTGTAAGCTGGTCTATACCTATAACGGCCGCTCCCGTAATCAAGGCTATAATATAAATCATCAATTAAATCTCGTCCTCGGATAGGTTATTTTCTATAACAAAGCCTGTGCTGTCGTCTTCGGTTTCCTCTACTGTAGGAGCAGTATCTATTTCTTCTGCTACTGTCGGCTCCTCTTCGAGCTCCATAGCCGCACTAGAGCTTATAAACTCATTAGGGTCAGGGGCTTTGTCAACAGCAAGTGCTACCGCCTGCGCCATCTGCTTAGGATCCATAGGCACAGAATCGGGAATGGAATTAAGAAGCTCTAAATGCTCTTTATATTTAGCTGTCAAAGCCGCTTTAAATGCGGCAACCTCTAACTTGATTTTTTCAAACAACAAC
>JAZQHX010000162.1:0-4381 GCA_045540835.1 Acutalibacteraceae bacterium
CACGTCTGCCGGGACCTCTGGAGGGCTTTGTTTCGCCTACGGAGTAGGACGGGAAGTTGTAGTGGTGCATATAACGCTTGGAGGTTTCTTCGTCCAGACCGTCGATCTTCTGGGAATCACTTACCGGGCCCAGTGTTGCAATGGTCAGCACCTGTGTCTGACCTCTTGTGAACAGCCCAGAGCCGTGTACTCTCGGCAGAACGCCTGCTTCGGAGACCAGCGGACGGATCTCGTCAATGCCTCTGCCGTCAACACGCTTATGCTCGTCCTTGAGCCAAGCGCGGACAACGTGCTTCTGAACAAGATACATAATCTCATCCAGCTTAGCTTCCTGACCTTCAAAACGCTCGTCAAACTTCTCGTGAACAGCGTTATAAATCGGAAGTAAAGCAGCGTCACGAACTAATTTATCATCAGTATCAAGCGCTTTCTTTACGTCTTCAATGCAGAATGCTTCGATTTCTTCCATAATTGCGGGGTCGGGATCGTTTGATTCAAACTCAAACTTCTCTTTGCCGATTTCAGCAACAATGCTGTTTATAAAGCTTACAACCTTTTTGTTTTCCTCGTGACCTGCCATAATGCAGTCAAACATAAGGTCGTCCTCAATCTCGTTACCGCCTGCTTCAATCATAGCAACCAAATCAGCGGTAGAGGAAACGGTTAAGTTAAGGTCGGTCTTTTCTCTCTGCTCGAGTGTGGGGTTGATTACAATTTCGCCGTCAATAAGACCAACGTTTACGCTCGAAATAGGACCGGCCCAGGGGATGTCCGATATAGCGATAGCGGCAGAAACACCGATAGCAGCCGCAATTTCGGGTGAACAGTCGGGGTCAACCGACATAACAGTAGCTACAACAGAGCAATCGTTTCTCATATCCTTGGGGAACAAGGGACGGATAGGACGGTCGATACAACGTGAAGCCAAAATAGCCTTGTCGCTTGCCTTTCCCTCACGTCTTGTGAAAGAGCCGGGGATACGGCCTACGGAATACATCTTCTCCTCATAATCAACAGATAAGGGGAAGAAGTCAACACCCTCACGGGGTTTCTGTGATGCTGTTACGGTGCAGAGAACTCTTGTGTCACCATAGCAGGACATAATTGCTGCATTTGCAAGACCTGCCATCATACCTGTTTCAAGTCTTAAAGGTCTGCCTGCAAGCTCGGTTTCATAAACCTTGTAGTTTTCAAACATTTTGAAATCTCCTTTTAAAAATTTTATTTCAAGAGATTTTCATTTAGCAATAAATCCAATACCCATAAAGCGGATACTCGATTTATCGCTAACTTTGAAAATCTCTTATAAACTTACAATAAGGCAGACCGAAAAGAATTCGACCTGCCTTTGTTTGTAGACAATTACTTACGGATGCCGAGACGCTTAATAAGGCTACGGTATCTCTCAATGTCAACCTTCTGCAAGTAAGCTAAAAGGTTTCTTCTGTGACCAACCATCTTAAGAAGACCACGGTAGGAGTGCTTATCCTTCGGATGATCCTTTAAGTGAGCATTGAGCTCGTTGATTCTGGTTGTAAGTACGGCAATCTGTACTTCGGGTGAACCAGTGTCACCTTCGTGAGTAGCGTACTCAGTCATAATCTGCTGCTTTGTTTCCTTAGTCATTTCGTTTTCACCTCTTTAAATATTACTCCGCAAACCAAGCAATGGGTCATTGGTGTTCCCGTAAAGGGCAGTCACCCAAAGCATAGTAAACGGTAGCCGGCAAACACCAGCCTTAATACTATACCACAAACTTTATAAAAAGTAAAGTATTTTTTATAAATATTTTAAATTGAGTAGCTCTGAAAAATCGTCTATATAATAATCCGTTGCGGCTTTTATTTCTTCGGTGTATTCTTTGGAAGAATCGTCATACACTCCGCAAACCGTCATTCCTGCCTTTTTGGCGGTTAAATCCGCATTAAGGTTATCGTCAAGGAACAGTATATTTTCTATATTTTCACCGATTTTTTCTGCGGCTTTTACATAAATTTCAGGGTCGGCTTTGGTTGTGGCAAAATCGTCACAAGACCAGACATTATCAAATAAATCAAAAATATCCAAACGCTTAAGGCAAGCGTCAAGAGTTATATGCGGACTCGCTGTCAGCACATTAAGCTTTGCGCCTTGTTCCCTTAACGTTTTAAGGGTAGAAATAACATTCTGCTTTGCAGGAATTGTATTAAAATAAGCGTCGAGCATATATTTGCCCATTAAATCAATTATTTCATTTAAGGACTTGTTAATTCCCATTTTAATATAATACTGTGCCGTACCTTTAAGACCTAAAGGAGTGATTATCTTTACAATATCATCACCGTAGGGGATATTGTTTTCGTCAAGAATACGAAGCATTGATGAAACGTATGTAGGCATAGAATCAACAAGTGTTCCGTCAAAATCAAAAAGATATGCTTTTATCACAGTTACACCTCACAAGGAAAGATTTTAGCATAAACAAGCCTTTATTGCAAGGTTATATTTATCTTTTAGTGAATAGGGGTTGTGTATTACTATATTAAATAAGCAGGTCGTAGTTTTCAGGCTTCCAACAGTATTTTTCCATATCAATACTGCCGTCGGGCTCAAAAATAATTCCTTCGTTTTCGAGTAATTGTCTTTGAACATTTTCACCGCCAAAAGCAAAGGCAGGAGCTGTTCTTCCCATACGGTTTACAACCCTGTGGCAGGGAATAATACCCGGCTGCGGATTTACGTGTAAGGCGTAGCCTACAACACGTGATAAACGAGGATTTCCAACTAAAGTAGCTACTAAACCATAGGTGGCTACTTTTCCTTTTGGTATGTCGCATACAACCTTGTAGATTTTATCGTAAGTGGATATATTGTTACTCATAGTATCACCATCTTGAATATATTGTAGTATATAGCATACAAAACTCAATGTGAAGCATCACATCGTTTACGGCGGTAGATGTAACTTCGTTACGCTTGCGGTCAAAAACACAAAAAATAAGAGCAAGTTTTTCAACTTGCTCTTATTTTTGGAGCTGCTAACCAGAGTCGAACTGGTGACCTCATCCTTACCAAGGATGCGCTCTACCTCCTGAGCCATAGCAGCGTGTCATTCACGACTTGTGTATTATACAGCAAGCCGTGAATAATGTCAAGTAAAATTTTAAAATATTTTAAATTTTATCTGATTCCGTAATTTTCTATTACATAATCCATATCCTTATCGCCTCTGCCTGAAAGGTTGATAAGAATTGAACCGTGATCCATAGTCTTTGCAAGCTTCATACCGTATGCCACAGCGTGCGAACTCTCAATCGCAGGGATTATACCCTCAAGGCGGGCAAGCTTATAGAATGCGTCAATTGTTTCTTCGTCATCAATTACGTCATACTTAACTCTGCCAATTTCCTGCAAGAATGCGTGCTCAGGACCAGAGGAAGGATAGTCAAGACCTGAAGCTACCGAATAAACGGGAGCTGGCTCGCCATTTTCGTCTTTAAGCATAATACTGTTAAAGCCGTGCATAATGCCTTCGGTTCCGTATTTTAAACTTGCGGCATGGTCGCCAAGCTTCGGACCCCGGCCCAAAGGCTCAATACCGTAGATGTCAACGGGGTCATTTAAAAAACCTGCAAACAGTCCTGCAGCGTTAGAGCCACCGCCTACGCATGCAACGATTGAAGTAGGCAAGTGTCCTGTCATTTCAATAAACTGGTCTCTCGCTTCGATTCCTACAACGCTCTGGAAGTCACGCACCATCATAGGGAAGGGGTGAGGACCTAAAACCGAACCGATACAGTAAATAGAATCTTTATATTCCTTGCTGTATGCGTCAAATGCAGCGTCAACTGCTTCTTTCAAAGTCTTAAGACCGTGGGTTACTTCTACAACATTTGCACCTAAAATCTTCATACGTGCAACGTTGGGAGCCTGCTTCTTTATATCAACAGAGCCCATATAAATGTCACACTCAAGTCCGAAATATGCCGCAGCAGTAGCAAGTGCAACACCGTGCTGACCGGCACCCGTTTCAGCAATAACCTTTTTCTTACCCATATATTTTGCAAGCAGAGCTTCACTCATACAGTGGTTTAATTTGTGCGCACCCGAATGGTTCAAATCCTCACGCTTTGCATAAAGCTGTACTTTGCCACCCAAAGCATCAGAAAGTCTTTCTAAATGCGTTACGGGAGTAGGTCTGCCCTGGAACTCCTTGCGTATTCTGCGAAGCTCGGCAATAAATTTACGTGACTGACAGATAGAATAATAAGCCTCGGTAATTTCAGCCATAGCAGCCTTTAATTTGTCATCAATATAAACGCCGCCGTATTTGCCGAAATAGCCGTCCTTATCAGGGTAATTGTTAAAATAAGTATCCAAATCTACATTTCCGATTTTCATT
>JAZQHX010000163.1:0-6164 GCA_045540835.1 Acutalibacteraceae bacterium
GCATTGATGAGGACGGAAACAATGTATATAATCTTTTGTCCGAACTCTGCTTAAAGGCTTCCTGCAACAATAAAATGATTGACCCTAAGATAAATCTTAGAGTTTCTAAAAACACACCTGCCGAGCGTTACACAGAAGCCACAAAATTAACTAAAGCAGGACTTGGTTTTCCGCAGTATTCTAATGATGATGTGGTAATTCCTACCCTTGAAAAAATGGGATACAGCCACAATGATGCGGTTAATTATACAGTTGCCGCTTGCTGGGAATTTATTATCCCCAACGTTGGTGCAGATGTTGCAAATATTTCGGCTTTATCTTACCCGAAAGCCGTAGATATAGCACTTCACAAAAATCTTGAAAATGCAGAAACTTATGACGACTTTTTCGCAAATGTAAAGACGGAAATCCAAAAGGAATGTGACAATATCTGCAGTAATATAAAGGATTTATGGTTTATCCCGTCCCCCTTTATGAATGTACTTATGGACTGTGATATTTATAATGGCGGTAAATATAATAACTTTGGTATTCACGGTACGGGAATAGCTACCGCTGCCGATAGTTTAGCTGTAATAAAGAAGTATGTTTTTGAGGAAAAGTCGGTAGAAAAAGCAGAGCTTATTAAAGCAGTAGATGAAAATTTCCAAAACACACCCGAGCTTTTACATAAGCTTCGCTTTGAAGCACCAAAGCTTGGTAATAACGATGATTTTGTAGACAGCATTGCAACCGAATTACTTGACACATTTGGTAATGCCTTAAAAGGTAAAACAAACTGCCGTGGCGGTATTTTCAGAGCAGGAACGGGAAGTGCTATGTATTATTTATGGCACGCTAACGAAATAGGAGCGTCAGCTGACGGCAGACGTGAAAAAGAGCCTTTCGGCACTAACTATTCGGTATCCCTTTTCGCTAAGGTTAAAGGCCCGGTATCGGTTATTGCATCTATGACAAAACAGCATTTCTGTAATGCTATGAACGGAGGCCCCTTGACACTCGAATTCCACCAAAGCATTTTTGCAGACGATGACGGAATCGAAAAGGTAGGACTTCTTGTTAAAAACTTTATAGACAGAGGCGGTCACCAGTTACAGCTTAATACTGTAAACCTTGATAAAATGCTCGATGCACAAAAGCATCCCGAAAACCACAGACAATTGGTAGTAAGAATATGGGGTTGGAGTGCGTACTTTGTTGAGCTTGATAAAGAGTATCAGGACCACGTAATAGCACGTCAGGCGTATACGGTATGATAGGAACGATATTTGATATAAAAGAAATGGCGGTGCATGATGGCCCTGGGATACGCACTACGGTATTTTTAAAGGGCTGTCCGCTTCGCTGTAGGTGGTGTCATAATCCCGAAGGCTTATCATTTGAACCACAGCTTATGTATAAAGATGCACGGTGCATAGATTGCAAAAGCTGTATTAAAGAATGTGAACACGAGGAATGTAAGCCATTCGGTAGATGTATACACGCTTGTCCTGAAAACTGCCTCGAAATATCAGGCAGAGATGTAAGCGCAAAAGAACTTGCAAATGAGCTTAAGGAATCGGCTTATATACTCGGCAATTCTTTCGGTGGGTTTACCTTTTCGGGGGGAGAACCGTTAGCACAACCCGAATTTCTGTTAGAACTTATAGAAGAACTAAAGGATTTTCACTTATGCATTGAAACAAGTGGCTTTTGTAATAGCAAAACCTTTAAGGATATAATTGAAAAGCTCGATTTTGTAATTATGGATATAAAGCTTGCGGATTACAAAGAACATAAAGAGTATACCGGGGTAGGAAATGATAAAATACTTAGCAATTTTGAGTTGCTTAAAAAAAGCGGGAAACCGTATATTATCCGTACACCGCTTATTCCGGGTATTACCGATACAAGAGAAAATCTTATGGAAATAGAAAAAATAATAGGCGACAGCAATTGGGAAAAGCTCCCGTACAATGCCGCCGCAGGTGCTAAATATAAAATGCTTGGAATGGAATATAGTATCTGATTGACTGTCAATAGCTTAAAAGGAGTAATTATGAATATAAGAATAGTAAAAAATAACGGTGTTATAGAAACTTTTTCTCCTGAAATTATTACCGAAAAGGGTAAAACAAAGGTGTTTTTGTCAAAAGAAAAAGTACCCTCGGACGCTTTGTATATAGATTTTCTTTACGATTATTTTACAGCCAACACAGGTGATAAGGGCTATTTTGTACTGCCTTTTGATTGCCAAAAGGGTGTTTGTGCAACATATTTTAACGAAAAAAATGATACCGAATATGCATCCCCATTTTCTCATATTTCTTGCTATGGATATAAAAAGGAAAAGGGCGGCATTTTTGGAATTGTTACAGGTTTAAAGGAATATTATACCGTTGTTGCAGGTGTTAAAGACGGTGTTTATTATGCGTATCCCCGTTTTATTCTTGAAGGATTTGCACCACAAGAGGATATATCGGTTGAGTATTACGAGCTTGAAAACGGTGATTATTCCGAAATGGCAAGGCTTTACAGAAGCGTTCAGTCAGAGCATTTCGGCTGTATTCCTTTAAGCGAGAGGGTAAAAAAAGATGAAAGACTCGCACGTGCGGCAGAAAGCATAGCTGTAAGGGTGCGTCAGGGGTGGAAGCCTGCACCGAGTAAGCAGGAAAATCAGTCACTTGAAACCGAGCCCGATATGCACGTTGCCTGCGATTTTGAAAGAACGGGTCAGCTTGTAGACGAATTTGTGAATCGAGGCATAAAAAATGCAGAGTTTTGTCTTGTCGGCTGGAGCCGTATGGGGCACGACGGCAGATACCCGCAAATTTTCCCCGTTGAGCCAAAGCTCGGTGGTGAAGAAAAATTAAAAGCACTTATAAAAAAGGCTAAGTCTTACGGCTATAATATGGTAGGTCACGATAATGCGTCAGATGCATATACCGTATCCGAGCAATGGGACGAGGAATATCTTTTAAAGCAAAAGGACGGCAGTTTTCATAAGATGGACGTCTGGTCCAGCGGCAGAGCACATAAGGTTTGTCCTAAGCGTTATTACGAGCTTTTTGCCGAGGAGCACATAGAAAAAATGCGTGAATTGGGCTTTGAGGGTATTCACTATATAGATGTGATAACCATTTTATCATTGCTCGAATGTCACGACAAAAATCACCCTCTTACCCGTAAAGAGGCGGCTGAGTGGTACAGAAAGCTTATGGAAAAATCAAGAGAGGCTTTCGGTGGATTTTCTTCCGAAGCGGGCTATGATTTTGCGGCTGATGCCTTGGATTATGCTTTGTATACGTCATTCTTTCTTTCGGGCGAAGGCTTGCCCGAAATTTGTGATGAGCCTATACCATTCTGGCAGATAGTTTATCACGGAATTATACTTTATAATCCCGGTACATACACCTTAAACTACGCCGCAAAGGGTAAAAATAACCGCTTGAAGTATTTTGAGTACGGCGGCAGACCGCTTGTTTGCGTTTATGCTAACTTTGCAGTAGGCGAAGGTAAGGACTGGATGGGCAGAGAGGATATACGCTGTGATAGTGACGAGGAAATGAAAGAATCTGTTGCTAAAATCAAGCTGATGTCCGACGATTATGAATGGCTTAAGGAAGTGCGTTATGCATTTATGCAAAGCCATAACCGTATTTCTGAGGGCGTTTATGAAATAGTTTATTCAAACGGTATTAAGATTACGGTTGATTATAATAACTCTACTGTCAGTATGGTTGGAAACGGTTTTGAAAAGGTACTTAAAATATAAAGCAGTAATATCATTTTTTTAGAACGAGGGATAAAAATGGAAAATCTATTTTTAAATGCAAAGCCCGTATGGGTAAAGGACAAGCAACAAGAGGTTAACTGCCGTGTGCAGTTTAAAACAGTATGTGAAAAGGCGGAAAATGCTAAGATACATATTGCAACATCCGGTGTTTATCAGTTGTGGATAAACGGTGAATTTGTTTCCTACGGTCCGGCCCGAGCCGGTAAAAATCATTTCCGTATGGAAGATATTGATATTTCGGCATACTTAAAAAATGAAAAAAATGCCGTTGTTATTGAGGTTGCAGGCTATTATTGTTCTAACTTTTACATTATGCAGCAGCCGTCTTTCCTGCAGGCTGAAATTGTAAGTGATGATAAGGTTTTAGCCTCAACCGATACGGATTTTACTGCAAGAATTAACCCATATTATACACAAAAAATTCAAAGATACAGCTACCAACGTACCTTTGCTGAGGCTTATAAAAGCTCTAATATTGATGCCTTTTTTACCAACTTTACAAAAGGTAATGAGGACATAGAAGTTTGCGAAGAAAAAACTATTATTGAGAGAAAAGTAGGTTATCCCGAGTTTGAAAAAACCAAAGCTGTAGCTAAGTTTTCTGGTAGTGTTGAAAGAATTATCCCAAAAGAGTATACCTATGACAGATATTGTATTGCTGTCGGTATGAAAGAGGGCGAGGCTACGGGCTGGAAGCTTAACGAGGCTGACGCAATACCCGAAAAGGATTATCAGGAAATGAAATTCTCGCTGTGTGATTGTGTAAGTGAGAACGGACAACTCAGCAATTCTTACAACATTTACGAATTACCATATAACGCAACGGGTATGATTACTTTGAATGTTACAGCAGAAAGTGACCTTACATTATATCTGGCTTTTGATGAAATTATAATCGGTAATATGATAAAGCCTACACGTTGCAGAGGTTGCAATATTATAAAATATCAGTTGTCTGCGGGTAATCATAAAATCCACACATTTGAAGTTTACACAATGAAATATCTGCAGATTATTGCAGTTGGTGGCAGTTGCAGGGTTGAAAATATAAGCCTTGTGGAATATAAGCACCCCACCATTTCTGCACCCGTTTCAAGTGACGAGAAATTGCAAAAAATAATAGATGCCGCTGTGGAAACCTACCGTCAGAATGCGGTTGATTTGTTTACAGACTGTCCCTCACGTGAAAGGGCAGGCTGGCTTTGCGACAGTTATTTCTTGGCACGTGCCGAGTATGCTATTACGGGCAAAAATACAGTTGAAGAAAATTTCTTGGAAAACTTTTTGCATGAGGACATTTACGGAAAAGTGCCTAAGGGTATGTTCCCGATGTGCTATCCTGCCGACCACCGTTTCGGCAGACATATTCCAAGCTGGGGTATGTTCCTTGTAGTAGAACTGCGTGATTATCTCGACCGCACGGGTAAGCGTGAACTGGTTGACCGTTTCAAAGACAAGGTTTACGGTCTTATAGAGCATTTTGACGAGTTTGTAAATTCTCACGGGTTATTGGAAGACCTTAAGAGCTGGGTGTTTGTTGAGTGGTCAAGAGCTAATGATACCGATATGGTTCAGGGCATAAATTACCCGAATAATATGATGTATTATTTAACCCTTAAATGCGCAGGCGAGCTTTATAATGATGAAAGTTTGCTTTTGAGAGCGGAGAATGTAAAGACTAAAATTTTAGAGCAGTCTTTTGACGGTGAATTCTTTGTTGACAGGGCTGTCAGAACTAACGACGGTATTTTCCCCGTACCTGAATCGACAGAGGTTTGTCAGTATTACGCATTCTTTACGGGAATTGCTACACCCGAAAGCCATCCTGAATTATTCAGTACACTTGTAAAGGAATTCGGACCCGATAGGGATACACAGAATTGCTATCCTAATATATGGCCCGCAGCACCATTTATAGGCAATTATTTGCGATTGCAGATGTTGATGGATAACGGATATAAAAAAGAGGTTTTAGAAAATATAAAAGGATATTTCTATTATATGGCAGAGCGTACAGGAACGCTTTGGGAAGCGGCTGAAGAAAGTCATAGCTGTAACCACGGATTTGCAAGTGCTGTGCTTTATTGGCTTCGGGATATAGATATTTAACGGAGAAACTTAATGAGCAAAATTATAAATAGATATACCTTTTCGGATATTACTGTAAACTATATTCTTAACAATCACAATCGTGCAGTTATGGTTTTATTGCCGCAGAATAAAGAGGTAGATATTTTAAGCCAAAAGAATACTGCGGTTTATGATAATTCTTCCTTGGTACATCTGCAACTGTCTTGCCATAATTCGGGTATGCTTTCTAATAGCTTTAAGCTTAGTGAAAGCTTAAAAATGTTGGAATTCAAAGAGCAATATGTTACCGAAACCGAAA
>JAZQHX010000164.1:0-3391 GCA_045540835.1 Acutalibacteraceae bacterium
TGTAGGTAAGGTTACTCCTAAGGGTGAAACCGAGCTTACTGCAGAAGAAAGACTTCTCCGTGCTATCTTCGGTGAAAAGGCACGTGAAGTACGTGATACTTCCTTGCGTGTTCCCCACGGTGAATACGGTACAATTGTTGATGTTAAGGTATTTACCCGTGAGAATTCTTCGGAATTATCCCCCGGTGTAAACGTAGTAGTACGTTGCTATATTGCACAGAAGCGTAAGATTTCTGTTGGTGATAAGATGGCAGGTCGTCACGGAAATAAGGGTGTTGTATCACGCATACTCCCGAGTGAAGATATGCCTTTCTTGCCCGACGGTACACCGCTTGATATAGTTCTTAACCCCTTGGGCGTTCCTTCACGTATGAATATCGGTCAGGTGCTTGAAGTACACTTGGGCTATGCCGCAAGAGCACTCGGCTGGAATATCTGTACTCCTGTATTTGACGGTGCTCACGAGGAAGACATCCGCAAGTGCTTCCAGTTGGCAGAGGATGCTACTAAGGCAGAGGATTACGCTAAGCGTGATACTGCAGGACTTGACTTCTCTAAGATTCCTCTCAGAGAAGACGCAAAAACTCAGCTGTTTGACGGTAGAACAGGTGAACCGTTCGATAACCCTGTAACCGTTGGATATATGTATTATCTTAAGCTCCACCACTTGGTTGACGATAAGATTCACGCTCGTTCAACCGGTCCTTACTCACTCGTTACTCAGCAACCGCTCGGTGGTAAAGCTCAGTTCGGCGGTCAGCGTTTCGGTGAGATGGAAGTTTGGGCACTCGAAGCTTACGGTGCAGCTTACACCTTGCAGGAAATCCTTACAGTTAAGTCTGACGATGTTGTCGGCCGTGTTAAGACCTACGAGTCTATCGTTAAGGGTCAGAACATTCCGAGAGCAGGCGTTCCCGAATCCTTCAAGGTTCTCATAAAAGAGCTTCAGTCTTTGGGACTTGATATTAAGGTGCTTGACGAAATGAACGAGGAAATCGACCTTAAACAGTCCTTTGACGATGATGACGATATTGGTCTTGGCACTCCGGCTATACCCGAGGGTGAGGACGATATGGCATTTGACGGTGATATTGTTGCCGATAATCTTGACGGCTACGGTCTTGAAGATGAAAACGGCGATGCTATTACAGAAGACGATTTTGATATGTCTGATGGCTTTGATGCCGAAGACGATGAATAATAGAGGAGGGCAATTATGGCTGAAATTGAATTTGAATCAATAAAAATTGGACTTGCGTCTCCTGAACAAATCAGAAGTTGGTCTCACGGTGAGGTTACAAAGCCGGAGACAATCAACTACAGAACACTCAAACCCGAGCAGGGTGGACTTTTCTGCGAGCGTATTTTCGGACCACAAAAGGACTGGGAATGCCATTGCGGAAAGTATAAGAGAATTCGCTATAAGGGTAAGGTCTGCGAGCGTTGCGGTGTTGAAGTAACCAGGGCTAAAGTACGCCGTGAGCGTATGGGTACAATTGAGCTTGCAGCCCCCGTATCGCATATCTGGTACTTCAAGACCATTCCGTCACGTATGGGATTGGTGCTTGACGTAACCCCTAAAGCACTCGAGCAGGTACTTTATTTCTCACAGTATATCGTAACCGATCCCGGTACTACTCCGCTTGAAAAGAAACAGCTTTTAAACGAAAAGCAGTATCGTGATATGCGTGAGAAGTACGAGGACGATTTCGAGGCAGGAATGGGTGCAGAAGCAATCAAAAAGTTGCTTTGCGAAATTGACCTTGAACAGACCTGCAACGAGCTTCGTGAGGAACTTGAAAACACAAACGGACAGAAGAGAATCAGAATTCTTAAAAGACTTGAAGTTCTTGAAGCATTCAGACAGTCGGGTAACCGTCCCGAGTGGATGATTCTCGATGTTATTCCGGTAATTCCTCCGGATCTTCGTCCTATGGTACAGCTTGACGGTGGACGTTTCGCTACAAGTGACCTTAACGACCTTTACAGACGTGTTATCAACCGTAACAACCGTCTTAAGAGACTTCTTGAATTACACGCACCTGACATTATCGTTCGTAATGAAAAGAGAATGCTTCAGGAAGCTGTTGACGCACTTATCGACAACGGCAGACGTGGTAAGCCCGTAACCGGACCTAATAACCGTGCTTTAAAATCCCTTTCAGATATGCTTAAAGGTAAGCAGGGACGTTTCCGTCAGAACCTACTTGGTAAGCGTGTTGACTATTCGGGACGTTCGGTTATCGTTGTAGGTCCTGAGCTTAAGATGTATCAGTGCGGTTTGCCTAAGGAAATGGCACTCGAACTCTTTAAGCCTTTCGTTATGAAACGCTTGGTAGAAACCAAGGCAGTTATAAATATTAAGTCGGCAAGAAAGATGGTAGAACGTGCTTCTACCGAAATCTGGGACGCACTCGAAATGGTTATCAAAGAACACCCCGTTCTTTTGAACCGTGCGCCTACACTTCACAGACTTGGTATTCAGGCATTCGAGCCCGTACTCGTAGAGGGAAAGGCACTTAAGCTTCATCCGCTTGTATGTACGGCATACAACGCCGACTTTGACGGTGACCAGATGGCTGTTCACGTACCTCTTTCTGCAGAGGCTCAGGCAGAGGCTCGTTTCCTTATGCTTGCTGCTAACAACCTTTTAAAGCCGTCTGACGGTAAGCCGGTTGCAG
Source organism: Acutalibacteraceae bacterium (assembly GCA_045540835.1). GTDB lineage: Bacteria > Bacillota > Clostridia > Oscillospirales > Acutalibacteraceae > UBA737. The sequence goes on from JAZQHX010000164.1 coordinate 2,682, forward strand.
TTCCTACGCAGGATATGGTACTTGGTTCTTATTACCTGACCCTTGTTAAGGCTGATGAAAAGGGTACTAATAAAGTGTTCCGTGACAAGAACGAGGCTTTAATGGCTTATAATGACGGTGTTGTAGGACTTCACGCTCCTATCCGTGTTCGTATGACTAATGACGAGGGCGAAAGCAAGCTCATTTGGTGTACAGTAGGTTTCATTATCTTTAACGAATCCATTCCTCAGGATTTGGGCTTTGTTAACAGAAATGACCCTGAGCATAAGCTTGACCTTGAATGGACCTTTAAGGTTAAAGACCCGACTAAGAATATAATCGAAAGCAATGACGATATTATTCAGAATAAGGTTGGCAAAAAGCAGCTTGGTAAGATTGTTGATAAGTGTATTACAATGCACGGTACCAGCGAATCTGCAATCGTTCTCGATAATATCAAGGCTACCGGCTTTAAGTTCTCTACCAAGGGTGCAGTTACAGTTGCCGTTATTGACGCTGTAATTCCTCCTGAAAAGAAAGAAATTTTGGCTGATGCTGAAAAGAACATTGATTTTGTAAACCGTGACTATCGCAGAGGTCTTATAAATAATGACGAGCGTAGCCGTCACGTAATTGAAATCTGGAACAAGGCTACTGAAGATGTTGCTGACGCACTGAAAGGCAACCTTGACGAGTTCAACCCCATCTTTATGATGGCTGACTCAGGTGCC
>JAZQHX010000165.1:0-6182 GCA_045540835.1 Acutalibacteraceae bacterium
CATAGGGGAAACCGCCATACTCGCACCGCAAATTTCGGAATCCTCACTGAAGCTTACCGAAGAACGCAGCACATAAGCATTTGTGTTATAGGCTAAAAAGCGGCACATAGTCTCAATCGCATCGTGGCTGTCACTTCTTTGCAGAGAACAGCCTATAATTATATCTACATTTTGTCTCGCAATATTGGGGAATGCGTCATAAAAATAAAAGTCATAGCAGGTAAGAAAACCGAAGCGCAGTCCCTCAAGCTCTAATACATAAGGCTCAGAAAATTCGAGGGTATAATCGCTGTCAAGCTTTAAAACCTCCATTTCAAGCGGAGGCAGGTGCTTTTTAAAGTATTTTCCTGCAAGGTTACCTTGCCTGTCATAAACGTAGGTGGTGTTTCGCCAGCCCGTTTCTTCGTGTGACAAAGCGTTGACAAAAACAATCGCTTTGCATCTTTTGGCAGTGTTTATGCAGGAATCAAGCAGTATATTTATGTACTTATCGTGGTAAAATAGGGTTTCTTCCATATCTGCTGTAGCGCAGGGAACGTCACTATACTCAGGCAGTACAATAATATCGACACTTTCGTCACATTTATTAAGTTGCTCTAATTTAAAATCAAAATATTCCTGTGAAAACGATGTATCACGTGAATATGGTGGTTGAATAATACAAGCTCTCATCTAAACATCTCCTTTTCCTTAATATACCATAATTTTAAAGATAATACAATGATATTTTTAATTTATAAACTTGAAAATCCTTACAAAGAATGTTATAGTGAAAGTTAAGAAAATGTTTGTAGTATTGCCTCCCTCTGACGAGGGAGGTGGCAAAACGAAGTTTTGGCGGAGGGAGAGAAAAATGAAGGAATATAATAAAGCAAATATTCCCCTTGCAAAGGCTTTGAGAAAAAATATGACACCTTGGGAAAGAAAGCTTTGGTATCAATTTCTGCGAACTTATACCGTACGTTTTCAAAGGCAAAAAGCAATTGGAGAATATATAACCGATTTTTATTGTGCAAAAGCCAGACTTGTTATTGAACTTGACGGCGGTGGACATTACAACGCTCAACAGATGGAAAAAGACAATAACCGTACAAAAGAATTAGAAAATATGAATTTAACAGTTTTAAGAATTTGTAATTTGGATATAGATCGTAATTTTTATAACGTGTGTGAGTATATAGATTCGGTTGTTAAAAAATCTCTCCCTCAGTCAGCTTTGCTGACAGCTCCCTCGTCAGAGGGAGCCGAGGGTTAGTTTAATCTGATTTTAAAAAAATATCATAAAAAATTAAGGATGATGAAAAATGCAGACGATTCTTGACAAACTATTTCAAAATAAAAAATTATCTATTTTTATTCCAATAATAATTGCAGTATTGCTATATTTGTTTTTTATCTTTTTTGGTATTGCTGAAGATAAAACGAATTTGATTATAGCAACGCCTATCGCAAGCTTGTTCTGGTTTTTTGGTTTGTTTTTGGTTGCGTTTATTCAGGTGAAAAATCCAATGTGTCCAAAATGGTTTTTGAATCTTTTTGAATTTTTGGCGGTGGTTATCTTTGGCGTTTTTTCGATTATTGGAACACTATCGTTTATTATAAGCGGTTTTAAAAATTTTAATGTGGGATTATGCCTTGGAATGATTACGTATAGTGCTATTTCCTTTGCTCATAGTAAAAGAACAGAATAATAGAAGTGATTTTTAGTTTTAAGTTGATGATTTATATTAAACTCTGTGCAAGGAAATAATGATTTGGGTGGTTTTATGGATTTTTTTGCAAAACAATTTTGCGAGCTTACTACAAGCGAGCTTTACGAAATATTGAAGTCACGCTCACAAATATTTATGTTAGAGCAGAATATTATCTGTCAGGATATGGATAATGTTGATTATGATGCTTTGCATTGTTTTATTACCGAAAACGGCAGGGTAACAGCCTATTTGCGGGCTTTTTATAGTGACGAAAGCAAAACCTGCGTAAAAATTGGAAGGGTGCTTACCCTTAATCACGGTATGGGCTACGGAAAAATTATTATGGAAAAAGCTATAAATGTAATAAAAGAAAAAATGCCGTGTGATATAATATCTCTCAACTCACAAAAGCAGGCGGTAGGCTTTTATTTAAAGCTCGGATTTAAGGTAGTGTCCGACGAGTTTTTAGAGGAAGGCGTTCCTCACTATAAAATGGAGTTGAATTTACTATAATGGCTATCACTAATAAAAATTATCTGCGTGGAATAGAGCTTTATTCAGCTCCCGAAAAGGGTTCTTATTTGAATGATTTGCCTATAATCAGACATTTGAGTAAAATTAAAAGGCTGGAATTCACCTCCCCCGTAACCTTTATTGTAGGGGAGAACGGAACGGGAAAATCCACCCTTTTAGAGGCTATTGCCGTAGCAGTAGGTTTTAATCCTGAGGGTGGCGGCAGGAACTTTACCTTTAGCACAAATGATTCACATTCAGAGCTTTGGAAGTATATTGACACCCTTAAAGGCTTACTTCCCAAAGACGGGTATTTCCTGCGTGCAGAAAGTCTTTATAATCTTGCAAGTGATATTGACAAGATGGATAAATTGCCCTCCTTTGACCCTCCCGTAATAGACGGCTACGGTGGTATTTCTTTACATAAGCAGTCCCACGGAGAAAGCTTTTTATCCCTTATACAAAACCGTTTTTTCGGAAACGGACTTTATATTCTTGACGAGCCCGAAGCGGCACTTTCGCCTATGAGACAACTGACCTTACTTACCGAAATTGACCGTCTTGTAAAAGCTGAATCTCAAATAATAATTGCTACACATTCACCGATACTTATGGCATATCCGCAAGCGGAAATTATATTATTATCCCGTGACGGAATTGAAAAAACAACATATAAAAATACCGAGCATTATAAAATTACAAAGCAGTTTTTGGACAACCCCGACAGAATGATAAAATATTTACTTGAAGGGTAAAATTATGTTTGGTAGACAAAACAAATAATAGATGTATTAAAATATAAATAATGATTTTAAAGGCGGCGAATATTTATGAAAAGGTATTTTATAAATCCCGAAAAAAGGCAGTATAAGGCAAATTTGCACTGTCACAGTAATCTGTCTGACGGTAAGCTTACTCCCGGATTGTTAAAGCAGGAGTATAAGAAAAGGGGATATTCTATTCTTGCAATAACCGATCACGAAAGACCGAAAAATCACTCCGATTTGACGAGTGACGATTTTTTGATGATTACGGGATACGAAGCCTATATTCGCCCTTCAAAGCTTTGTGTTTACGATGTTTATTCGCCCGAAATACATTTGAATTTATTCGCAAAACAACCTGAAAATGAGGCATATATCTGCTTTAACGAGGCTTATTGCAAATATGTTTTAAATCCTATAGAGCGTGCAAAAATCAATAAGGTAGGCTCTAAAAAAACACGTGAATATACTGTGGAATATATAAACGAATTTATTAAAACCGCCACCGATAACGGATACCTTGTAGCCTATAATCACCCAGTTTGGTCAATGGAAGACGAGGAAAGAATTTTATCATACGAAAATATTTTCAGCCTTGAAATTGATAATTACGGCTCGTGGCAGTTGAATCGCTTGGAGCATAGCGGGGCTTTATATGACAAACTGCTCAGAAGCGGTAAAGGGTGGTTCTGTCACGGTAGTGATGATAACCACAATCATAATGATATAAATGATTCCGTTAAATCTGATTCGTTCGGTGCGTTTACTATGATTATGGCGGATAGTCTTGATTATAGTTCTGTGATTTCCTCTATGGAAAAAGGGGAGATGTATTCTTCAACAGGACCTTTAATTCACGAAATATCGCTCACTAACGATAAGGTGGTTGTTAAAAGCAGTGATGCAAAGGTGATAATTTGCCATGACGGCTCTAAAGCTCCAAAAAGAATTGAGGCACAAAACGGAAGTGTCAACGAGGCTGAATTCATCCTTAACAGCAGAGCAGAATATTTTCGTATATCTGTTATTGATGAAAACGGTAAGATTGCTTCCAGTCGTGGATTTCTCAAAAATGAATGGTAACATATAAGCTTAAAGTATCGGCTTTTCGGTCGGTGCTTTTTGATGTAAAAAATACAATATAATGTGAAAAATTCAAAAAACGCCCACTTATTTAAAATTGGACAAACCAAGGGGTGTTATTTTTCAAAAAAAACTTGACGCAAAATAAAAGGCGTGATATAATAATAGCAAAATAAATAGGTATAATATTATTGAAGGGAACCAGCTGACTGTAGAGGATGCTAGCTCCCTTTTGCTTTTATTGTGAGCAATGAATAAAAAATAAAAGGAGACAGGATTATGGAAGTACAACTCCAGGAGCTTATTGAGCAGATTAAAAAAGACGGTGTGGTAGCGGCTGAAACTGAAGCTAAGACCATAGTTGATGCTGCAAGGGCAGAGGCTGATAAAATCGTAGCCGATGCAAATGCGCAGGCGGATAAAATTTTGGCTGCTGCAAAAGCTGAAACAGAACGAATGACAAAATCCGGCGAGGATGCTATTCGTCAGGCAGGTCGTAATCTTCTGATTTCTTTCAGAGAAAGTGTAACAAGAGAGCTTACATCAATCACAGGTGAAAATGTTACCGCTGTGTATTCATCAGATTCACTTGCAGGGCTGATTATCGGCATTGTGGAGTGCTGGGCGAATAAACCTGATGCTGAGGACATAGCAGTAATTTTGAATACCGAAGATTTGAAAAGGTTGGAAGAATCCTTGCTTGCGGCACTGAAAGCAAAAATGTTAAAGGGCGTCACATTAAAGGCAAATGATAATTTTGACGGTGGATTCCGTATTGCTGTAAACAACGGTAGCGCTTATTATGATTATTCAACAGAAGCGGTTGTAGATATGCTTTCAAATTATCTAAGCCCTAAGGTTACCGAGCTTTTGAAAGAGGCGGAGTAATAATTATGGCTGAATATTATTTGATTTCGCAGTTGCCGTCCTTGGATGGTATAAGTGAAAATGCTCCGCTTCCGATTACCGAAGAACGATTCACAGAGCTGTGCAATCGCTTTTTAGGAAAAAAGGCGCAGGAGACAATGAAAAAGCTTACTTTGTTACCTGATAAGAATTACGTGAGTTGCGGTTCAGCATTGGTTGATTCTTTTTGTGAAAGCGAAAGGAATTTACGTTTTGCACTCGGCAAGGTTCGGGCGGAAAAAATGAAAAAGCCGTTTGATACGGAAAATAAAATTTTGCCTTTGGAGTACATCAAAGCGGCAAGCACGGCAATAGAAATGGAAAATCCAATGGAAGCTGAAAAATATCTGAACAGTTACCGTTTGGAAATCTTAGAGATGCTAAGGCCTATGGATAGCTTTTCAGAGGATTATATTTTCTATTATGGGCTCAAATTAAAGCTGATTCTCCGCATAAGACAGTTTGATACTGCTGTCGGAGAAAAAGAATACAGAAATATTTACAACTCCATTTTAAATGGGGATAGGTTGGAGGCAATGTAATGACCGAAAATATTGGAAAGGTTGTAAGCATAAACGGAAACTTGGTGTCGGTTGAGTTTGACGGCAATGTTTCCATGAACGAGATATGCTATGTTTTGGTTGGTGATACTACACTTAAAAGTGAGGTTATCCGCATAAGAGGAAATGTAGCACAAATACAGGTTTACGAAATGACCGACGGCATTAAATGCGGAGATAAAGTAGAGTTTACGGGAGATATGCTCTCGGCTGATTTAGGACCCGGTTTGCTGGGACAAATCTATGACGGACTTCAGAATCCGCTACCTGTTTTAGCACAGCAGGCGGGCTGGTTTTTAGAGCGTGGAATTTATGCAGACGGACTTGATAATGATAAGAAGTGGGAATTTACACCTACTGCCAATGTCGGAGACATAGTCAGGGCAGGTGAATATATCGGTACTGTTCCCGAAGGTCCTTTCACACACAAAATTTTCATACCGTTTTATCTGCATGGGAACTATACGGTTAAATCAATTGCCGAAAAAGGCGAGTATAACGTAAAAGAAACGGTTGCAGTCATTGCTGATGAGCGTGGCAGGGAAATACCCGTATCAATGTCTTTTAAATGGCCGGTAAAGCGTGCTATAAGATGTTATAGCGAAAGATTGGCACCTACCCATACAATGGAAACCAAGGTGCGACTTATTGACTCCTTCTTC
>JAZQHX010000166.1:0-4553 GCA_045540835.1 Acutalibacteraceae bacterium
CCCAATTGCTAAAAGAATTGCTGAAATCGCAATTGCCGAGGGTGCAGATGCTATCTGTCACGGCTGTACAGGTAAAGGTAACGACCAGGTTCGTTTTGAATTGGCTATCAAGGCTTTTGCTCCCGATATGCCGATTATTGCTCCTTGGAGAGAGTGGGATATTAAGTCCCGTGAAGAGGAAATTGAGTATGCAGAGTCTCACAACGTTCCGCTTAAAATAAACCGTGAAACCAATTATTCAAAGGATAAGAATATCTGGCACTTATCACACGAAGGTCTTGACCTTGAAGACCCCAAGAACGAGCCCCAGTACAACAAGGAAGGCTTCCTTGAAATGGGTGTTTCTCCCGAAATGGCTCCTGATAAGCCTACCTATGTAACTGTACACTTTGAGCAGGGTGTTCCTACTGCGGTTGACGGCAAGGAAATGGGTGCTATTGAATTAGTTGAAACTCTTAATAAATTGGGTGGCGAAAACGGCGTAGGTTTACTTGATATTGTTGAAAACCGTCTTGTAGGTATGAAGTGCCGTGGTGTTTATGAGACTCCCGGTGGTGCAATCCTTTATAAGGCACACAGTGTGCTTGAGAGCATTTGTCTCGATAAAGAAACTGCACATTATAAGTCACTTGTAGCTCAGAAACTTGCAGAGCTTGTTTACAATGCACAGTGGTTCACTCCTCTTGTAGAGGCTATTCTTTCCTTTGTAAAGACCACACAGAAAACCGTTACAGGTGATGTTACCTTAAAGCTTTACAAGGGTAATATGATAAATGCAGGAGTTACTTCTCCTTATTCACTCTATGACCCCGAAATTGCAACCTTTGACGAGGACGAGGTTTACGACCAGAAGGATTCACAGGGCTTTATAAATCTTTACGGACTTCCCACAAAGGTTTATGCTAAAATGAAGGCTAAAAACGGTTTAAAATAATTTTATGTATTACTATACCGCAGCACCGCTTTTATAAAACGGTGCTGTTGGCGGTTTTAAAAACTTTGATTTTTCATATCTTTTAAGTGAGGTACGGACAAAAATGGATAAGATGTGGGCAGGACGATTCAGCAAAGCGCTGGATAAGGAAGCTGACGATTTCAATTCTTCAATTCACTTCGATTCAAGAATGTACAAGCAGGATATTATAGGCTCTATTGTTCATGCTAAAATGCTCGGTGATAAGGGTATTATAACCGAGGAGGAAAAGGCACAGATAATAAACGGACTTTCAGGTATTTTAGAGGATATTGAGAGCGGAAAGCTCGAATTTAATATGGACGCCGAAGATATTCATATGTTCATTGAATCGGAGCTTACGAAAAGAATCGGGGACGCAGGTAAAAAGCTTCATACAGCCCGAAGCCGCAACGACCAGGTTGCGCTTGATGTAAGACTTTATTTAGCTGCGGAATGTGAAGAAATCGGCAAGCTTATTATAAATCTTATAAAGGCTATAAGAGATACTGCACAGAAGAATACCGATGCCATAATGCCCGGATATACCCATCTTCAAAGAGCTCAACCCATAACCTTTGCACACCACATTTTAAGCTATGCTTTTATGCTTAAGCGTGATTATGACAGAATTGGCGACGCAGTTGAAAGAATGTTAAGCCAGTGTCCTATCGGTTCTTGTGCATTGGCAGGAACTACATATAATACCGACCGCAGATGGGAAGCAGAGCGTTTAGGCTTTACGGGTATTTCACTTAACAGTATTGACGGTGTTTCGGACAGAGATTTCTGTCTTGAACTTATGTCAGCTTTTTCGATTCTTATGATGCATCTTTCCCGTTTTTCGGAGGAAATAATCCTTTGGTCAAGCTGGGAGTTCAAGTTTGTAGAGCTTGATGACAGCTATACAACCGGTTCATCCATTATGCCGCAAAAGAAAAATTCTGATATGGCGGAATTGGTAAGAGGAAAAACCGGCAGGGTTTACGGTGATTTAATGGCATTGCTTACTACTCTTAAGGGATTGCCGCTTGCATACAACAAGGATATGCAGGAGGATAAAGAAGCAATTTTTGATGCGGTTGATACCGTTAAAAAATGTGTCAGTATTTTTGCTCCTATGGTAGCTACTATGAAGGTGCATAAAGAAAATATGTATAAAGCGGCAGGCGAAGGCTTTATAAATGCAACAGACCTTGCGGATTATCTTGTAAAAAAAGGTATGCCTTTCAGAACGGCTTACAAGCACGTTGGAGAAATTGTAGGGTACTGCATTAAAAACGGCTATGTTCTCGAAAATCTGCCAATAGATAAGTACAAAGAGTTTGACCCCACTTTCTGTGAGGATTTATATAACGAAATTTCACTTGAAACCTGTGTGAATAAGCGTATATCTGACGGCAGCACAGGACCCGAATCGGTGAAAAAACAAATTGATTATTTTACGGAGTTTTTAAATGAAAAAGATATTCATTGATGGCTCTGCGGGTACTACGGGACTTCGCATTGCCGAAAGACTTGAAAACAGAAAAGATATTGAAATAATAAGATTAACAGAAGAAAACCGCAAGGACTTGGCGGCACGTAAAAAAGCTTTAAATGAAGCCGATATTGCCTTTTTGTGCCTGCCAGATGCGGCGGCTGTGGAGGCGGTATCCTTAATAGATAACCCCAAAACGGTTGTAATTGATGCATCTACTGCACACAGAACAAACCCCGATTGGGCATACGGTTTTCCCGAACTGTCAAGCGAGCACGAAGAAAGGATTAAAAATTCCAAGCGAATTGCCAATCCGGGATGCCACGCAAGCGGTTTTATAGCCTTAATATATCCGCTTGTAGAAAAGGGAATAATTGATAAAAATATCTTGCTTTCCTGCACTTCATTGACCGGTTATTCGGGCGGCGGTAAAAAAATGATTGCCGATTACGAATCTATGGAGCGTGACCCACTTTTAGAAGCTCCACGCCAGTACGGACTTACACAAAGTCACAAGCATCTGCCCGAAATGAAAGCGGTTGCAGGAATAGATAATGACCCTGTGTTTTTACCGATTGTAGGCGCTTTTTACAGCGGAATGGAAGTTACTGTTCCTTTGTTTGCGTCACAGTTAAAAGACGGATTCACGGTAGAAGATATAAAAAATGTTTACAAGGAAAAGTACACGGGTGAAATAGTAAAATATGTTGAAAGCTTTGACGAGAACGGTTTTTGCTCTGCTAATAAACTTGAAATGAAGGACAGTATGGAAATTTCTGTTGCGGGCAATAATGACAGAATTTTGCTTATTGCACGTTACGATAATCTTGGAAAAGGTGCTTCGGGAGCGGCTGTTGAGTGTATGAATATAGTTCTCGGTGCTGATAAAACTGAAGGATTAGAAATTTAAAACAGGAGAAAAGAAATGGAAATAATTTCAGGCGGTATTTGTGCCGCAAAGGGATTTACTGCAAACGGAATACATTGCGGCATAAGGAAAAATAAGACTAAAAGAGACTTAAGCCTTGTTTTCAGCGAAAAAAAAGCCAATGCAGCCGCAGTATATACAACCAATCTTGTAAAAGGTGCTCCGCTTACGGTTACTAAAAATCACATCGCTGACGGTTACGCTCAGGCGGTAATCTGTAACAGCGGAAATGCAAATACCTGCAACGCAAACGGAATTGAAATTGCTGAGCAGATGAGCGAGCTTTTGGCCACTAAAATGGAAATAGATGCTAACGATGTTGTAGTGGCATCTACCGGCGTTATAGGTCAGCCTTTGGATATTGAACCTATAAAAAACGGTATACCCGAATTGGTTGCAGGACTCGGAAGTAAAAGTCTTGAAGCGGCCGAAGGTATTATGACTACCGATACACGTGTTAAAGAAATCGCTGTTAGCTTTAATATATGCGGAAAAGAGTGTAAAATCGGTGGTATCGCAAAGGGCTCGGGAATGATTCATCCGAATATGGCAACAATGCTTGTATTTATTACTACTGACTGTGCAATCAGTAGTGAAATGTTAGGAAAAGCACTTTCGAGCGATATTAAAAATACCTTTAATATGGTGTCAATTGACGGTGATACTTCGACTAACGATATGGTAACAGTTCTTGCTAACGGTATGGCTGAAAACGAGGAAATCACCACAGAAAATGAGGATTTTGATACCTTTATGAAGGCGCTTAATACCGTTACGGTTCACCTTTGCCGCAAGATTGCCGGCGACGGTGAGGGTGCTACAAAGCTTATCGAATGTAAAGTTACATCTGCAAAGGATTTATGTGTAGCTAAAACGGTCGCTAAATCGGTTATTTGTTCCTCGCTTTTAAAGGCTGCTATGTTCGGAGCTGACGCTAACTGGGGACGTGTGCTTTGCGCTATTGGTTATTCGGGCGCTGACGTTGACGTTAATAAAATTGACGTTTCCTTTAAATCGGAAAAGGGCGAAATTACGGTTTGCAAAAACGGCGCAGGCGTAGATTTTTCCGAGGAAATTGCAAAGGAAATATTACTTGAAGACGAAATTGAAATAAACGTAGCTTTAAATGACGGCGAGTATTCTTCCACCGCTTGGGGTTGCGATTTGACCTATGATTACGTAAAAATCAACGG
>JAZQHX010000167.1:0-2262 GCA_045540835.1 Acutalibacteraceae bacterium
CTTTTTCAGAGCCTATAAAACCAAATTTGGTATATCACCTAAAAACGATACAGTTAAAGTATAAATTAAGAATGCGGCAGAAGCTTTAATTTTCAACTTCTGCCGCATTAAATTTATTGAATCTTATTTATTTTAGTTCCGCTATTGTAACGCCGTTTTCACCCTCACCAAAGGTGCCTAAACGGTAGCTTTTTATAGCTCTGTGTGTACGCAGATGCGCCTGCACGCTCTTACGCAACACTCCAGTACCCTTACCGTGAATAATCCTTATTGTTTCAAGCCCCGAAACCAGAGCATTATCAATATAGCGGTCTAATTCGAGTATTGCCTCGTCCGATGCCATACCACGCATATCAATTTCGCCCGATACCTCTCTTGTAGCTCTCGACTGCATACCCGTAACCTTACGGGTTTTCTTTATTTCGGTGCTTGGAGCCGATTTGGATTTTAGCCTTAAATTATCAAATCCTACCCACATTTTTATAGCACCCGACATAACATAAGCCTGCTTTTTATCAGCCTTTACATCAATTACGGTAGCGTCTCTGCCAATATCGGCAACAATTACAATATCCCCTTTTTGTACATTAGTTACCGCTTCACCCGAAGTACTGTTTTCAACTATCGGGTCGGCGGTTTCCTCCATTTCCTTCAAGGTGGATTTATAAGACATTCTCGCCTTTTCAGCCAAAGTTCTCGCATTTTCACTTGTAAGACCTTTTTTAATATCCTCAAGCTCGTTAAGAAGTAATGACGCCTTATATCTTGCCGTTTCTATAATTCCGTTTGCAGTCTCTCGTGTTTTGTCCATCACCTTTTTGCGGTTGATTTCGAGTTCATGCTGCTGCTTTTCGGATTCAATTTTTGCGCTCTGCAATTCCTGACGGAGTTTTGTTGCCTTTTGCCTTTCCTTTTCTGCCTTATACCGTGCCTTTTCAAGGGCTGCTACAACACGCTCAAAACGCATATCCTCGTCACTTACCTGCTCCTTGGCATTTTCTATTATATCGTGAGGCAGTCCCAATTTGCGTGAAATTGCAAAAGCATTCGACCTTCCCGGCATTCCGATTATAAGCTTATAGGTTGGTTGCAGGGTGGAAACATCAAATTCACAGCAGGCATTCTCAACACCGGATGTATCTATGGCATAGGATTTAAGCTCGGGATAGTGTGTAGTGGCCGCCACCTTACTTCCGTAAACCGAAAGTCGCATTAAAATTGACTTTGCAAGAGCCGCACCCTCAACGGGGTCTGTTCCTGCGCACAATTCATCAAAAAGGACTAATGATTCATCGTCTGCATTTTCCAAAATAGAGATTATGTTAACCATATGGGACGAGAAAGTAGACAATGACTGCTCTATACTCTGCTCGTCTCCAATATCGGCAAAAACCTTTTTAAATACAGAAATTCTGCTCCCGTCATCACAAGGAATCATCATTCCGCACATAGTCATCAAGGTTAAAAGACCAATAGTTTTAAGGGTTACTGTTTTACCGCCGGTATTAGGGCCCGTAATTACAAGAGTACCGTAATCCTCACCCAAAGCTACGGTTATGGGAACAACCGATTTATAATGTATAAGCGGGTGTCTTGCATTTTTAAGATATATTTTACCCTCGGTATTAACCGCAGGCACAATCGCTTTCATTTTATAAGCAAGCTTTGCCTTTGCAAAAATCAAATTAAGCTCCACTACCGCTTTATAGGATTTTACCGTACTGTCATAAAATTCGCCCGCTTCGGCTGAAAGCTCGGCTAAAATACGGTCAATTTCTTCCTTTTCACGGAGCTTTAAAACACGGATTTCGTTATTGGTTTCAACCACGCTCATCGGCTCTACAAAAACGGTTGATCCGGTAGCCGAAGTATCGTGAACAATACCTGAAAGCTGTCCCTTATATTCAATTTTTACGGGTACTACAAATCTGCCGTCACGCTGGGTTATGATATTTTCCTGCAGATACTTTGCGCTCGGACCGTGAACAATTTTATCTAAAATATCCCTGATTTTGCCCGATTTTGCTATTATTTTACGTCTTATATCGTAAAGTGCGGGTGAAGCGTTATCGTTTAATTCTTCCTCATTTTTTATAGCAAAGCTAATCTTTTCCTCTAAATATTTGTTAGGAAAAAGTGAACTGAAAAGATAATCAATCGAAGTTTCCTTAACACCGCTGCAGTTTTCCCTCCACGACTTTAAGGAGCGGATAACACGCAACGTCTCAGCAACGTCTAAAAGCTCCCTTATAGACAGCACTC
>JAZQHX010000168.1:0-5287 GCA_045540835.1 Acutalibacteraceae bacterium
TCCTTCCGTCACGGCAAGCCGTGCCACCTTTCTCTGAGAGGAAGGCTTTTATTTATATTCAATAATCTAAATAAGGCTCCCTCAATGAGGGAGCTGGATTTTGCGTAGCAAAAGACTGAGGGAGTAATTCCGAATTACGCATTCCGAATTCCGAATTAAGTCTTGTCTCCCGGTTTAAAGAAAAGTGCCATAAGCATTGCAAAGGTTATTGAAGCGGCTATCCCTGCGGCGGTGGCGGTAATTCCTCCCGACAGCGCTCCCACAAGACCGTATTGGTTAACTGCCTCTTTAACTCCGTTCGCAAGGCTATAACCGAAGCCTACCAAGGGTACGGTCGCTCCCGCACCTGCAAATTTAACAATCGGCTCATAAACACCTATCCCCGTAAGCAGTACACCCGACACCACAAAGGAAACCAATATACGTGCAGGGGTAAGACGTGTAAAATCAATTAAAACCTGACCGACAAGGCAGATTGCGCCGCCAACCAAAAAAGCATACAAACATCTTAAAGCTATATCCATATTATGTTCCTCCAATGTTTCACGTGAAACATTAAGAGTATTTCCCGATAATATCCGTTTATACCTCTATTCCGTAGCAATTATATATTTCTTCTTTTACATCTTTATACGGAATCATTCTTATACATATACTGTCAGCACTCTCGGAACGGACGGTAACCCGTACCCGACAGGTCTTTTGAGGAAAATCGGTAAGAAAACGGTGTATTTTAATTTCCCCTACCTTTTCTTTAGGACAGTAAAGCCGTGTGCTCCGAAGTCTTTGCACTCCGTGAGCGTATATAGTCTCGCCTAAAACTAACTTGCCGAACTTGCTTTCACAATAGGAAATATGCGCAAAATAAAAGTCGGCTACCAGTGCTACTATGGTAATAAAGAAAATCAGTCGGTCGAAATCTTTAAATATTAAAGCTAACGGAATGGAAATTGCTATTATTAAAATAAGAAAAACGGTAGGCAACAGCAAAAATCGGCTCTTTGTAAATACATTGTTATACGCCTTTATCCGTTTCCCTTCAGGAATTAAAAAAGGGAAAAAAGCTGAAAAACTGTCCTTTATCTCCTGCTTTGTGCCGCAAGGCATTACAACGGCAGATTCACTTTTACTGTCACCGTATCCGCCGACACTCACCTTCATAGCAAACCTTTTTACAAAGTTCATAAGCGGTGTTTGCTCAATCTTAACATCATTTACAGCACTTTTCCTGAAAGAAGTACGACTACGGGTAAAAAATCCCGAACGTATTTCGAGCTTATCCTCACCCAGATAAAGCCTGAAATTTATATATTTAAGTAATGAATAACCAAATGAAACGCCATAGCATAAAAGTAAAACAAGCGACAAGGTATTAACCACCGGCGGAAAAACGGCGGTAAATTTCTTTGAAACATTGGTTATCTCGTCAAAAAGCATATCGTAAAGGGCTAATCCTAAAAGGTCACCCGCTTTTTTAAGAACCGGAACACCGATTATCATTCCCGAAAACGCCGAAGATGTTGTAGCGGCAAGAAGTGCCACCCTTAAAGCCGAAAACTTCACACGTTCGGGACTTTTTTTACCGTATAGTATTCGTGAAACCTCACGGCTGTCACGCACATTAAGCTTAAACCTGAAATCGGATTTATTCCTGCGCCCTGCTTCGGTATTTATACTGTAGGTCACCGCTCCGAATACCGTATCCAGAATATTCTGCTCGCTCTGAACAGACGAAAGGGACGAAATCTTAATATTTGCACGTTTTACAAATATAATACCGCTTTTTAGCCTTACAGTATCATCAATTATTCTGAGCCTGAAAGAAAGACAACTTAAAACCGAAAAAATTACTATAACAGCAAAAATCGTAAGCTCTATTCCTAAAACAGAAGATACCGTTTTATCGGTTACGTATTGCAATAATCCTCTTACAAAGGGCAGAATAAGCACAAACAAAAAGGGTTTAATTCGGCTTATAACCATTAACGGGTGGGCACGGTATACCTTATTCATCATTACCTCCCTGAGACAAGCTCTCAAGCAAAAGCTTAGCATCACTAAGCGATATTTCGGGTATAACCAAGGTACTGCGTGCCGCTTTTAATGAAAGGGCAGTAAGTCCCAAAAGCTTTGCTATCGGTGTAGTAAAGGTCTGGGTGTAAATTAGGCGTGAAAAGGGCATAATATGGGTGGTTTTTATCACAACACCACACTTAATTACAACACTTTCATCACTTGCTATAATCTGATAGTTCCTTACAAATCGGGGAATATACCAAAAAACCGTAACAAGGCAAACGGCAGTAATTACTGCGCCTGCAATAGTCAAAAACTTGTAATAAGGATAAAAATAGGCGCAAAGGGCAATTATAACAAGATAAAAGCAAATACAGCGCATTTGCCATAAGTATTTTGTTTTTTCAGGCAATGTTCTTACCGTCATAATAACCCTCCTGTATTTTAGTTTACATAATACTATTTATTTTTAATTTTATTCCAATATTCTTTATATGCAGATTCGTTTTTATTGTCTCCATACTTATAATATTGCTTATTTTTAATTTCGTCAGGCAAATATTGTTGGTTTACATAATGATGCGGAAATTCGTGTGGATATTTATAGTGCTGTCCCTTTATGGCGGCATCTTCTCCGTCAAAATGCTTGTTTTGAAGCTGTCTTGGAATATCGCCGCCTATTCCCCTTTCAATGTCAGCCATTGCCGCATCAATCGCCGCTTCCGCCGAATTTGATTTAGGCGAGGTTGCAACCAGTATTACAGCCGCCGCCAAAGGAATCCTTGCTTCGGGAAGTCCCACCATCATAGCCGTATCAACCGCCGCTTTTACAATCGGAATTATCTGTGGGTGGGCAAGTCCTACGTCCTCACTCGCACAAACAAGCAGTCTTCTGCAGGCGCTCGGCAAATCCCCTGCGGCTAAAAGTCTGCCTAAATAATAAACCGCCGCATCGGGGTCAGAACCACGCATAGACTTCTGATAAGCCGATATAATATCATAATGCTGGTCGCCCTCACGGTCGTAACGCACCGCATTTGAGGCTAAAATTTCCTCAACCGTATCGTCCGAAATGAGTATACCCTCATCACTCTCGCAGGTCATAACGCAAAGTTCCAGCGTATTAAGCGATTTTCGCACATCTCCTGCGGCGGCAGATGCCATTTTTTTGACCGAATTTTTACTTATTTCGACCTTTTTCCCGCTTTCCTCAGCAAGAATAGCAACTGCACGATTCAAAACCTCACAAATATCGTCCGAAGAAAGGGTTTTGAATTCAAACACCGTTGAACGGCTCAAAATTGCCGAATAAACATAAAAATACGGGTTCTCGGTAGTGGAGGCTATAAGAGTAATATCCCCATTTTCTATGTAAGATAACAGAATTTGCTGTTGTTTTTTATTAAAATACTGTATTTCGTCGAGATAAAGCAGTATTCCACCTGCGGCATCTATTGTTCCGATATTATTTATAATTTCCTTAATATCCGCCGTTGAAGCGGTAGTAGCATTAAGATAATAGAGTTTTTTGCCGCAATTTTCGGCTATAATATTAGCAACGGTGGTCTTTCCTACACCCGAAGGCCCGTAAAAAATCAAATTTGGGAGATTTCCCGATTCAACAATACGTCTTAAAACTTTACCGTCGGACAAAAGATGCTTTTGCCCTGCTACATCGCTGATTTTTTTAGGTCTTAATCTGTCAGCTAATGGAGAATTCATTATTTTTTCACCTAACTTTAGTACTTTATCTATAATATAACAACATATATTTATTAAAGGATAAATATTATATTGAGGTATAACCGTGAGAAAAACAGTTTTTATTAAAAATGCTTTAATTTTAACTGCAACTTCGCTTATTTTGCGTTTTGCAGGAATAATATTCAAGGTATGGCTGGGTGCAATAATAGGCAGTGAGGGTATAGGTCTTTACAGTCTGATATTTTCGGTACATATTTTGGCTTCAACCTTTGCCGCAAGCGGCATCAGTACAGCGGTTACCCGCCTTGTAGCCGAGGAAATAAGCCTTGGCACCAAGAAAGGTACCATAAAAATTCTTAAAAAAGCCATTATTTTAACCCTGATTGTAGCGGCTTTGTCTATGGTAATACTCTATTTCGGAGCAGATTTTATAGCAACCGGGCTATTATCCGACAAAAGAGCCGCAATATCACTTAAAATTCTGCCGCTTACACTTCCCTTTATGGGAATAACCTCATGCCTCAGAGGATATTTTATAGCCAACCGCAGTGCTACACCGAATGCCGTATCCCAAATTTTTGAGCAGGCAATACGTATAATTTTGGTTGTAACCTTGCTTAAAAAATTTATAAATAAAGGGCTTGCGATCTGCTGTGCCGCAGTAGTAATGGGAGATGCCGCCGCAGAAATATTGTCCTGCTTACTATTATACTTGATTTATTTAAAAAACCGAAAAAAGCTAAACAAGCTTTGCGGCAGACAGCGTCCACCTTATCCCATTATCAAAAAAATTACCTCAATTGCCCTACCTATTACCTCGGGAAGATACTTAAATACCGCACTCAGAACGGTAGAAAACATATTAGTACCCAAAAATCTTGCAAAATATGCGCTATCGGGCAGTTCTGCGCTGTCACAGTTCGGTATGATAAAGGGAATGGCTCTGCCTATTTTATTTTTCCCGTCGGCAATTTTAAACTCGGTATCAACACTTTTAATACCCGAAATGAGTGAGGCGGCGGCAAAAAATCAAAATTTAATAGTAAAAACCGCCACAAAACGCATTTTAAAGCTGACGTCGCTCCTATCCTTCATATTTGCCGCAATATTTTTTGTAAGCGGCGACAAAATAGGAATGCTCATTTACAAAAGTGAGGATATAGGCTTTTTAATAAAAGCACTCTCACCAATAGTTCCGCTTATGTATCTTGACAGCGTATCCGACGGAATGTTAAAAGGACTCGACCAGCAGTTATTTTCATTCCGCACCGCAATAGGGGATTCCTTAATCAGAATTTTGCTTATAATTATTATACTTCCAAAATTCGGGCTTTCAGGATTCATAGGCATAATGTATTTTTCAAATTTGCTGACCTGTCTTTTAAATGTAGGCAGGCTTACAAAAATTACAAAGGCAAGCTTAAAAACGATAAACGAAATTTTGCTTCCGATACTTAGCGCACTCACTGTGACAATTTTTACCGATTCAATACTTAGTATGATTTTAACTCAAAATATTTTGGTTTACATAATACTTTTGTCAGTGATTTCGGCAACTCTATATCTT
>JAZQHX010000169.1:0-4309 GCA_045540835.1 Acutalibacteraceae bacterium
AAAAACGGCTATGTAATGGCTGTAACAGTTGATCCAGGAAATGTACACGATAGTGTAGCATTTGACGAATTATATGACAGATTAACCGAAAAGAATCCTGAAATTGAAAACATAGTAGCTGATGCAGGCTACAAAACACCGTGGATAAGCAAACGAGTTTGAGATGATGGCAGAATACCCGTACTTCCATACAAAAGACCAATGGGAAAGAAAGGAAATTATGCACCGTATGAGTATGTATATGATGAGTATTTTGATTGTGTAGTATGTCCTGGAAACCAAGTATTAAACTATGCCACCACAAACCTCGTTTGAGATTTGGGGTTATTCGACAGTCTGAAATGACCGTAGCTTTTAGCTACGGTCATTTTTATTAAAACATAGAAATCTGATTTGTATCGGGCAGGTCATTCATAGCGCCTAAATCGGCAAGATTCTGAATAATGGTTTTAGAAACGCCTGCTTCTATCTGGAAGTCCTCACGGGATACAAAATTACCCCTTTGAGCCGCCTCATAAATAGAATAAGCCGCCTTTTCACCTACGCCGCCGAGAGCACCGAAGGGCAGACGCATTTTGCCGTCCTCTGGAACATACTTCATAGCGTGGGATTTATTTATATCAATCGGAAGTACGCCGATACCACGAGTCATCATTTCATTGAAAATGAGCATATTGTTATAAACGTCCAGCTCCTTTTTACTGGCTTCCTTACCCTTTGCCTTAATGTCACGGATATACTTTTTAACCGCTTCGTGACCTTGTATTACGGTAGGAACGTCAACATCCTCAGGACGGGCAGTAAAGTAAGCGCAGTAAAACTCAAGCGGTCGGTGCACCTTGTACCAGGCAACACGCAAAGCCGAAATAACATAAGCAGCGGCGTGGGCCTTAGGGAACATATACTTGATTTTGTAACAACTTCCGATATACCATTCGGGTACACCTACAGCACGCATTTCGTCCTCCATTTTACCCCAGTCCTCTTTGGAAACCTTACCTTTGGCAACAAGACCTTTACGCACCGTTTCGGTAATCTTAAAGGCAAGACCTTCCTCCATACCCTGATGTATTAAATACACCATTATGTTATCACGAGTACCGATAACTTCGGATATAGTGCAGGTTCCGTTTTCAATCAAATCCTTTGCGTTACCGAGATAAACGTCGGTACCGTGAGAAAGTCCCGAAATCTGCAAAAGGTCGGAGAAGTTCTTAGGCTTACAGTCAACAAGCATTCCCATAACAAAGCTTGTACCGAATTCGGGTATACAGTATGTACCGGTAGGCGAATCGATTTCTTCGGGTGTGACTCCCAAAGCGGCAGGTGAAGTAAACAGACTGTATACATCGGGGTCAGACATAGATACATCACTTACCGGGATTCCCGAATACTCTTCAAGATACTTATAAGTTGTAGGAATAACGTGACCTAATTCGTCAAGTTTTAAAATCGTATCGTGAATTGAATGGAAGTCGAAGTGGGTTGTAACAACATCGGAATTAGGGTCATCTGCAGGGTGCTGAACAGGGCAGAAATCATAAATCTGCTTGTCCCTTGGTACTACAATCATACCTGCAGGGTGCTGACCCGTTGTGGTCTTAACCTGCGCCGATTCAACCAATTTTGCCAAACGGTTAAGCTCGGCATTAGAAAGGGTAACCCCCTTCTTTTCGGCATAAGCCTTTGCAAAGCCGAAGGCGGTTTTTTCGGCAACGGTAGAAATTGTACCTGCCTTAAACACGTTTTCACTACCGAACATAGTCTCGGTATATTTTTGCACCTGGGTCTGGAATTCGTTGGAGAAGTTAAGGTCTATATCGGGCACCTTGTCACCCTTAAAGCCTAAGAAGGTTTCAAACGGTATATCGTGTCCGTCACGTTCCATCATAGTTCCGCATTCGGGACAGGCTTTTTCGGGTAGGTCAAAGCCCGAGCCCACAGAGCCGTCAGCAAAAAACTCGCTGTGACAGCATTTAGGACAAACATAGTGCGGAGCTAAGGGGTTAACCTCTGAAATACCTGCCATAGTAGCTACAAACGACGAGCCAACCGAGCCACGAGAGCCTACAAGATAGCCGTTTTCTTCACTGTAAGCCACCAGCTTCTGAGCCGATATGTACATTATAGAGAAACCATTGTTGATAATGGAATTCAGTTCTTTTTCCAGTCGCTTTGAAACGATTTCGGGCACATTTTCGCCATACTTTTTGTGGGCATTCTCCCAGCAAATGCGCCTCAATTCATCGTCCGAGCCTTCAATTACGGGCGGATAGTTACCGTCAGGCACGGGGATAACGTCTCCCGATACCATTTCGGCTATTTTATTGGGGTTATCTATTACAAATTCCTTTGCCCTGTCACCGAAATAGCTGAAATCCGAAAGCATTTCTTCGGTAGACTTAAAGTAAAGCGGAGCCTGATTATCGAAGTCATCAAAGCCTTGTCCCGCCATAAGAATTTTACGGATAATCTCGTCACTCTTTTTAAGGAAGTGCACGTCACCCGTAGCTACAACGGGCTTACCCAACTTGTCCGCCAATTCTACAATCTTGC
The DNA here is from genome assembly GCA_045540835.1 of Acutalibacteraceae bacterium. Taxonomy (GTDB): domain Bacteria; phylum Bacillota; class Clostridia; order Oscillospirales; family Acutalibacteraceae; genus UBA737. The sequence continues at coordinate 2,557 of JAZQHX010000169.1, forward strand.
GGTTAAAGTCCTTTAAAACTTCGTCACTTGTAACGTGGCGGTATTTATTAGGTATTGTAGCCCCCGTCTTTTTATCTTTTTTATCGGGAAGCATTGACTCCCTTACCATAAATCGGTTGTTGCCAAGCGGCTGAATTTCTAAATAATCGTAGTAATCGGCAATCCTTAAAAGTTCTTCATCACTCTTGCCTGCAACCACCGCTTCAAACAACTCACCTGCTTCACAAGCAGAGCCGACAATAAGACCTTCTCTGTACTGGTCAAGCTTACTTCTGAGTGTCACAGGTCTGCCCTTATAATCCTCAAGATGAGCAAACGATACCAGCTTATAAAGATTTTTAAGTCCCACAAGGTCTTTTACAAGTATTATCTGGTGGTGGCTTAGTTTTCCTAGCTGTTTCGGTGCAAGCCCCTCAATATTATTGTTTATATCATCAATAAAATAGGCTTCAACACCGTATATAACTTTAAAGTCTCCGCCCGATTTGCGTATTCCTTTAACAGCGGCGGCAGCGGCAGGATATGCCTGCACTACACCGTGGTCGGTAATGGCTACTGCCTTGTGACCCCACTTGAATGCCTGATTTATAATATCCCCTGCAGAGGTAACCGCATCTTTAGCCGACATATTGGTATGGCAATGCAGTTCTACACGCTTTTCACCCTCGTAATTATCGGTTTCAACATATTTTTGTAGCTGAGCTATCACCTTAGGTCTTACACGGAATTCCTTTTTATAATCGTCAAATTCGTATGTACCGTTTAAGAGAATGAAATTGCCCTTTGCAATGGGTGCTACCTCACCCATACGTTCGGGGAACATAAACATAGAGCAGGTAAGCGAATTGGTGTAGTCGCTGAAAGAAAATGTGAAGATATTTCTTTCGCCTTTTTTAGTGTTTATGGTGCGAACCTCGGTTTCAAATACCTCACCCCAGCAGGAGATTTCGGTATCGTCCTCGGTAATTTCTATCATAGGCTTGGTGTTTATGTTTATATTCCTGCCGTAAAAGGTTTTAGGATTATCAAGATATACTACTCCGTTGGCAGGGCGGTCGGTACGCTTTTCGAAGGAAATTTCCACCTTAGAAGATGCCGTCTTGCCGCCCTCACTTTTCTGCGGTTTGGGTTTTACTACAACTTCGGGCTCAGGTAGCACTATTTCCACATCATCAAGCTGACCGTCAAACGATACGCTTATATCACGTGCAAAGCGTTGCATAACTATATTTCTGAACTTCTTTTCAAACTCACATTCGCAAATCTTTTTATAGCCGCCGTGCTTTAAGGTGATATTCAGCATATCACCGTCAAGATTATAGTCCGCTCCCGCAAAATAGCCGTTAAGAGACAAGTTTTTAAGTCGCATTTCGGCTACAATATCGGCGCAAGCGGCGGTGCAGAATGCCTGATTACCACATAAAAGCTCCACCGTACATTCATTAAGCCTTAATACATCTTTAAGGGCATTTTGAACCTTAGTCTGTATTTCTTTCTCTATGTATTCTTCACAGCATAAGCCTATGGACATACTTCTGTTCTCTGTATCAAGACTGCATTTTTCAATTGTCTTGTCCCCAACATACGAAGCCAGTTCCTCACCGATACAAGCACCGAATATGTCCGAAAATTTAGGTTTTGCCATTTCTTACAACTCCATTTTTACATCTTTTCAATTTCTTCCATCAAAGCATTAAGCAACTGATCTTCGGGCAATTTCTTTATAATCTCGCCCTTTTTAAACAAGTCGGGA
>JAZQHX010000170.1:0-2382 GCA_045540835.1 Acutalibacteraceae bacterium
CCCGCAACGGCGGTAGGTGTATATTTATTCGGTATTGCGGCATTGCTTGTAATAATTGTTACGGTAGCGGCAGCCGTGATTGCTGAGTTTTTATTCAATTTAATCACCAAAAAAGAACGGACAATAGGGGATTTGAGTGCAGTTGTAACGGGACTTTTGTTAGCGCTTAATCTTTCTGCAAATGTTCCTTTGTGGCAGGCGGCTGTTGGTGCAGTGTTTGCAATAATAATTGTGAAATGCATATTCGGCGGCATTGGCTGTAATATAGTTAATCCTGCAATAACTGCCCGTGTATTTATGCTCATAGCATTTGAGGCGGTTGGAAAAAACGTAGCTTTCCCCGTGGATGCTGCATCATCGGCTACACCTCTTGCAGACTTATCTAATGGCAAAATTCCAAATCTTTTGGATTTGTTTTTAGGAAACAAGGGTGGCGCTATCGGTGAAGTTTGTACTGCGGCATTGTTATTAGGCGGAATATATCTGCTCGCTCGCAGGGTTATAACCTTACACGTTCCCGTAGCTTTTATAGGAACAGTTTTCCTTTTCAGCCTTATATTGGAGGGCTTTGATGTTACGGCGGCTGCTGCCTGGACAATGTCGGGCGGACTTTTTATCGGTGCTTTCTTTATGGCAACCGATTACGTTACTTCTCCTTATACTCCGTGGGGAAAAATAATATTTGGTATATTTATAGGTATTATTACCGTGCTTATCCGTTTTTACGGCGGTTACCCTGAGGGTGTATCCTTTGCAATATTGCTTGTTAATATTATTAGTCCTTATATCAGTTCCTGGACTCCCCGTAAGCTGTTTGGAGGTAGTAAAAAATGAAAAACCATTTAAAAAGTGTAATCACACTTACTGCTATTTGTGCAGTGGTGTCGATACTTATGGCGGCTACTAATTATATTACCGCACCTATAATTGAACAACGCAAAAGCGAAGCCGCAAATGCCGCATTAAAGCAGGTTTTGCCTGACGGTGAGGGATTTGAAGAGCTAAATATTAACGATTACGAATTGCCCGAAACCATTACCAAGGCTTACAGTGAAAAGAACGGCGGATATGTATTTGAATTAACCACAAAGGGTTATTCTACTGATATGGTAATTATGTGCGGTATCAATGCCGACGGTGCCGTAGTAGGTGCTACCTATTTAAGCGGCGGAGAAACCCACTCAATTAAAGAAACCTACGGCGAACGCTTTAAGGGTAAGACCTTCGATGATGTTGAGTCGGTTGATACTAAAAGCGGTTCAACCCTTACTACTACTGCGTATAAATACGCAATTAAGGATGCTTTAGGTGCTAAAGCAATAATTGGCGGTGGCTCGGTAGACCTTAGAACTGAAGAAGAAATACTGAGTGATAATCTTTCTGCGGCATTGCCTGACGGTGAGGGTAAATTTTCACTTCAGCTTTTAACTGCTCCTATTGACAGCGGATATACAGTATATAAGGCTGATAACGGTAAAGGTCTTGTGTTTGTAAAGGACGAAACCTTTATCGGTGTTGATGAAAAAGGTAATGTTGTATCTCAGATAGCAGAAGATGTTAAAAAGGATATAACAGCCCACGCAAGGTTTGTTTTAAACGATAAGCTTACAGAGATAGACATTACAAAATTGAAGGATAAGTTGCCTTCTAATATTGATAAGGTGTATAAAGCTTCAAACGGAAACTATGTCTTTAATATTCATGCTAACGGTTACGGAATTACCGGAGACCGATATTCAAGAAGCAATGAGCCGATTAAAATTGATGTTTCGGTTACCAAAAAGGGTAAGATTATTTCTTGTATTACCGTATCACAAAAGGAAAGTGAAGGCATAGGGGACGCTTGTGCTAAGCCCTCATTCTTTACTCAGTTTGACGGTAAAAATGCAACAGATTATACCGATGTAGATGCCATAAGCGGAGCAACCATTACAACAAATGCTTATATGAATGCAATAAAGAGCGTCTTTGATGCTGTAAAAATTCTGGAGGGAGGCAAGTAATTATGAGCAAAAACAGTAATATGCAAACCCTTTTAAAGGGTATACTTCTTGAAAATCCCGTTTTTGTTTTAATTCTGGGAACCTGTCCTACGCTTGCTACCACCACGACAGTTATCGGTGCTTTTGGTATGGGAATAGCGGCAACTGCGGTGCTTATTTGTTCAAATTTTGTAATTTCACTTCTTCGTAAAATCATTCCCGAAACGGTAAGAATACCTTGTTATATAGTCGTAATTGCAGGCTTTGTAACTATTGTTCAAATGCTGATCCAGGCATATCTTCTCGTAATATATGATTTGTTGGGATTATATCTGCCGCTGATTACGGTTAACTGTATTATATTAGGCAGAGCCGAAATGTTTGCAAGCAAGAACACACC
>JAZQHX010000171.1:0-4701 GCA_045540835.1 Acutalibacteraceae bacterium
ATTTCCGAGGGTCACTTAATCTGTACCCCTGAGCAGTTAGAGGACGAATTCAAGGGAAGCTTGGAGCTTGCAATCTTTATGCTTAAAACCTTGGGACTTTACGAGGACGTATCCTACCGCTTCTCGCAGTGGGATCCTGATGACAGCGAAAAGTATATCGGCACTCCCGAGCAGTGGGACGAGGCTCAGGGTATGATGGCGAAAATCCTTGACCACCTTGAAATTCCCTATAAGGTTGGTGTGGGTGAAGCCGCATTCTACGGACCTAAGCTTGATATTCAGATTAAGAACGTATTCGGCAAAGAGGATACCCTTATCACCATTCAGATTGACCAGATGCTGGCTGAAAAATTCGGTATGGAGTATGTTGACCGTGACGGTGTTAAAAAGAATCCTTACATTATTCACCGTACTTCAATCGGTTGTTATGAGAGAACGCTGGCACTTCTTATCGAAAAGTATGCAGGTGCATTCCCCGTATGGCTTGCTCCTACACAGGTTAAGCTTCTGCCCATTGCTGACAGACATCTTGACTATACCTATGAAATCAAGCGTCAGCTCGAAAGTAAGGGTATGCGTGTAGAGCTTGACGACCGCAACGAGAAAATCGGTTACAAGATTCGTGAAGCCAGACTTCAGAAGGTGCCTTATATGCTGATAATCGGTGATAATGAAGCCCAGAACGGTCAGGTTTCTGTCCGCCGCAGAGGTGAGGACGGTGACTTAGGCGCTATGTCAGCAGAGGACTTCATCGCAAAAATCACAGAAGAAAACGATAGTAAAGTCATTTGGTAGCGGAGTGCCTGCACACGCAGTTCGGCTGAGCCACTACTAACAGATATTTTCTTTACCACGATGGTTTGTTTATATTTTAAATAATAAATAAGAAAGAATAAATAATAAAATCGGTGTGATTGCCTCCCTTGCCCTAAAGGGAGGTGGCAACCGTAAGGTTGACGGAGGGATTTCACATCACATTATATGAACAGGCGGCAATCTGCCGCCTGTTTCTTTTTTAAAAGTAAGAAAAATCAAATTTTCTCTTCACTTTGAATTTTACCATTTGATTCTTAAATAGTTGTTACAAAATTGTCACCTTTAGTTGGTTGACATAACGTGTATGAATCTATTATAATGAAAATAACAAGTTGGAAATAATCGGAAAAGATTATAAAGGCAAAAATCTAAACAGGAGGTACATTATGTTTAAAAAATTCTTAATCTTCATTTCGAGTGCTATCGTATTGGTCGGACTGCTTACAATCGGCGTCTCGGCGCAGACTAAAGAGCAAGCCGAAAAACCGGCAGTACCCACGGTCGAATTCAAGACCGAAACCGAGATATTCCTGACCGAAATTAGCGGTTTTGAATATAAAATCGGTGATAACGATTGGCAGGAAAGCGGGCTTTTTAAGGGGCTTTCCCCAAACAGCGAGTATGTTTTATACCAAAGAGTAGCTGAAACCGATACAAAGTATGCGAGTGAAGCCAGCGACGGGCTGACGGTTAAAACAGACTGCGAACACAGATTCCGTGCCGCAAACTGCTTAGAGCACAAGACCTGCACTATCTGCGGTTTTGTTAGTGAAGAAGTTGGAACGCATAAAGGCAGTTCAAAAGAAAGGGTTATCATAAAGGCTACACCCGAAAAAGATGGTTATGAAGCTGAAAAATGCCTGAATTGTGGTAAAGCTGCTAAAAAACTCTGGCCAATTGAACGTCCAGTAAAATTTTATTTTCATGATAGTAGTTTTTATTATACCGGTAAAGAAATTAAACCGACATTTAGAATAGAGGATAGTAGAGGTCAAAATGTAGGTTATAAGCAGTATACCGTAGAGTATTCAAATAATATAAATGCCGGAACAGGTACGATTACGGTTAAGTTTAAAGGAAATCGGTATGAGGGCAGTATGTCCACTACTTTTACCATTAAAAAGCGAAATATGACTAATGGTAAAGTATGCTGGGATAAAGCAAAATACTTTTACAACAAAAACGGCGTAAAGCCTATTATTACGGTTGATAGGTATTCTGTTATAGCTCCTCAGTCTTCTATGACATATAAATATTCAAACAACAAAAAGGTTGGAGTTGGAACTGTAGAAATTACATTCAGCGGCAATTTTACCGGAACTAAAAAAATAAACTTCAATATTTATCCAAAGGTTAATGCTACGGAATTTACTTTGTACGGAACAGAGTCAAAAAAGTTTACTGCTACTTCATCTCATAAAATTAAATATACCGTTGGCAATTCAAAAATTGTAAAGTTTTCCGGCGGTAAAATAAAGGCACTTAAGAAAGGCAGTACAACACTTAAGGTTACAAGTAATGGAGTTACCCTTAAAATTCCGATTACCGTTAAAAGTGTAGCACTAAATAAAACTAAGCTTACTGCCTATACAGGAGTAAAGCGACAGTTGACGGTATTGGGCGGTGCCGGTAAATACACATGGTCGTCTAGTAATAAAAGCATTGCTAAGGTTTCTTCAACGGGAAAAATTACGCCTTTAAAATCCGGAACTTGTTACATATACGCAAAGAAAGGCAAGCAGACCTTTAAATGTAAGGTTACTGTTTCGCAATATTATAAGGGAACAATAATCCCCGATTTTGCGGCGGTTGTAGGGAAGCTTCCCAATGAAAGCGGTGTTGTAGAGGGGCTTTATTGTGAAGGCTTTAAAAATGTTACTGAGGCACAAGTGACTGAATACAAGAAACGTCTTACTAATTCCGGATACAATTTTGCATTGAAGAAAAAAGTTGATGGTGTGACGGTATATACATATGTAAAGGGCAATAGCATTATTGCAGTTACTTTGCATAAGGGTGAGCTTGTAGTTGCCTTTGCATAATGACACAATGAAATAATAAATATTTGCAGGGAGGATTAAAATGTTCAAGAAAATATTTTTTCTTATTGTAAGCGCAGTGTTGTTTTCGGGATTTTTAACCGTAAGCGCCGAAGAAAAAACACAGCCCGAAAAGCCAATAGCTCCCACCTTTGAATATATAACCGAAAACGAAGTGTATATTGCAAAAGCGGACGGATACGAATATAAATTGGGCGACGGTGAATGGCAGAAAAGCCGTTTATTCAAGGATTTGAAAGAAAATACGGAGTATGTATTTTATCAAAGAGTGGCTGAAAATGATGCATTTTTAGCAAGCGAAGCGAGTGATGGTGCTACCGCAAAGACCCTTTGCAAGCATTCTTGGCGTTCTACAGATAGTTGTATTACCAAAACTTGTAGAATTTGCAACGTAACTACTGAGGCTGACGGACATAATTTTGGTTCAGGGAATACCGAACTTGTGCCTGCAACACCTGAAAGTGACGGTGGATTTACCGAAAAATGCTCAGTTTGCGGTACATATGGCGAAAAGCTGACAAATATTCCCCGTATTGACAGAATAGAGGTTGAGGATACCGAATTTACCTTTGCTCCCAAGACGTATCCTAAACCTGAGGTTAAGGCTTATGATATAGACGGTAATTTGATTTCCGAAAAAGAATATACTATCCAATACTATAATTCGAGTGTAACAAACGCAAAAGTAGTAGTTAATTTTTCAGGGCATTATTCAGGTACACTTGAAAAACCGTTTACCATTAAACCGATGGATATTAGCGGAGTTGAGTTCAAACTGGATTCCACAAAGTATTATTATAATAAAAACGGTGTAAAGCCTACTGTTATCGCAAGTGTTGGAAAGAATAAACTCAATCAAGGTAATTTTGAATACAGTTATACCAATAATAAAAAGGTTGGTACCGCTACTGTTACTATTACCGGAAAAGGCGACTACACAGGAAGCACGGCTATAAACTTTAAGATTTATCCTAAAGTATCTGCGCAAACTGTAGAAGTATATGAGGGAAAAACACTTAGCTTTAAAGGCTATTCTGCAAATGCAATTAAATATACTGTTGGCAATTCAAAAATAATCAAATATTCAGGCGGCAAGATTATTGCGCTTAAACCCGGCACTACCACCATTAAGGTTACCAGTAACGGACTTTCAGTTTCGGTAAAGGTTAAGGTTAAAAAGATAGCGTTCAGTACTTCTACCATATTAACCTATAATGGTTATGTAAAGGAATTGACGATTCAAGGAGACAGCAACAGTAATTATACCTGGTCATCAAGCAATAAAAGTATAGTAAAGGTTTCTGCAAAAGGAAAAATCACACCTTTAAAAGCAGGCACTTGCTATATTTATGCTAAAAACAGCAAGCGAACCTTAAAGTGCAAAATCACAGTTTTTAAATACTATGAGGGTAGTAGTGTGCTGGATTTCGGTGCTCATGTGGGGAAAATTGCTAATGAAAAGGTACACACAATGATGTATGCCGGTTACTATATGGGATACGGCAATGTAAGCAAAAGTCAAATCGAAAGCTATAAAAAAGCATTGGTGTCTCTTGGCTTTAAGTATAAAGGTAAAAAAGTAGAATGGATGAGTTATACTACGTATACATATAGTAAAAATGGAGTGACAGTTGATATTTTAACTGTTCCTTCAGCAAACGGATGCAGCGTGGTTATTAAATAAACGTAAATATTATTAGTAAAACTGGTAAGTTTTATAAATAAAACAGTTTGCTAAGGGCGGCTTAAAAATAATACTTGAAATATGTGGGGAAGTGTGATAAAATATAGCCATTCGGGGGCGTAGCTCAGCTGGGAGAGCGCT
>JAZQHX010000172.1:0-4513 GCA_045540835.1 Acutalibacteraceae bacterium
TATGTATCTTAAATAGGAAATCTTAAATAATATAGTTTTCGGTGAAATGCATAAACGTTTTGTAGGGAACGCCGAGACCGGCGTTCCCTACAAAAATGTTATAAATTTATTGTTTTTGCCCCGAAAAGCTCAGCTTCATACGTTGAGTGGGTAACCAAAAGAATAGGTCTATCCGCAACGGCGGATAAGATATGCTCTGCGGCTGATTTGATATTTTCATTATCAAGTCCCGTAAACGGCTCGTCAAGAATCAAATAGTCATATTCAACCGCCAGTGCACGAGCTATTGCAACACGCCTTTGCATACCGCCTGACAGCTTATCGGGGTACATATTGGCAGTATTTTCAATTCCCAATGCTTTAAGATGTTTAAGTGCCGTTTTTTCACTACTACCGAAAACAGTTATGTTTTCAAGCACCGTTTTAAATGGAATCAGTCGGTTTTCCTGAAAAACAACCGACGGTTTAAGATTACTATCCATTATAATTTTACCGCTTGAAGGTTTTTCCAATCCTAAAATCAGCCTTAATACCGTAGTTTTTCCGCAACCGCTTTCTCCCGAAAGACATATTACATCACCTTTGGTGACATCAAGGGAAAAATCCTTTAAAATCTGCTTTTTGCCGTAGGAAAAGGAAATATTGCTGAGTTTAATCATAACGTTTTTCCCTCCATAAAAGCTTTATAATGTTTTCGAGAATAAGGCTTAGGATTACTATTGTAAGAGTAATGCTGAAAACACGGTTGAATTCAATATTACTTTTTGCGTTTGAAAGCATTGCGCCTATACTGCCCGTAGGGTTGCAGATAACCTCTGCCGCAACACCCGACTTCCATGCAAATCCGAGTCCCGTTATGCAGGCATTACGGAAAGCAGGCAGTAGGGTAGGCAATTTAATGTTTAGTATAATATCCTTTTTGCTCATACCCATAACCCTCGCCATTTCGACAAGCTTTGTATCAACCGACAAAAGTCCGTTTTCCACCTGCAGCCAGATAATGGGGAAAACCATTAAAAAGGCAATAAAAGAGGGAATAATATCTGACGGAATCCAAAGCCAGGCAAGCACAATAAATGCCGCTACGGGTACAGAACGAATAAGTCGTGAAATAGGGGAGGTGAATATTTTGAAAAATCGGTTGTTACCCGAAAAAATTCCGAACAGAAGTCCTAAAACCACAGCCGCAACAAAGCCCGACACAATGTGATTTAGCGAATTTCCTACCGCAAACCAGAATTCCTTATCCTTTATGCAAACGAAGAATTCTTTTAATGTGTCCAAAGGCAATGGAATATCAAACAAAAGCTTTTTATTTTCAATTGAAGCTAATATATGCCAAAGCAGGATCCAAAATAATATGGACCCTGCTGCAATTATAGCTGTTTTAAGCTTATTTTTCATAATAGAAACCGTCAGCAGGTAATTTGCCGCCAACTGCAGTCTTATCGGCATCGAAAAGAACCTTTAAGTAGCCCGAAAGCTTGGTTTTCATTTCGCTACCCTTTACAAAGCAGAGGTTGCAGTTGGGGATAGCCTTTTTAGCAATAGGAGCTTTTGCAACAATACCGTAGGTCTCGCAAAGTGCGGCAGTACCGTCAATATCGCTGTTTGCGGTGTTGATTGATGCTTCGTATTCCTCTAAGAATTTCTTAACTGTATCGGGATTCTTTTCCAAAAATTCGTTGCGTACTACAACACAGCCCATCATAAGTGCAGAACCGTCGCCAACCTTTTCCCATTCGTCGGTAAGGTCAACCGCAATTGTGCTACCCTTGTGCTGGATTGTAAGTGCGGTTGCAACCGGCTGGGGAGCGATAATAACAGCCTCGGGGTCATTTGCCCAAACGGTTAAAAGCTCTGTGCCTTCTGCCTTGAATTCGAGGGTTAAATCCTTAGTCTTGTCAATGTTGTTCTTTTCTAAAAGATAGTTAATAATGTATTCGGGGTTAGAGCCCTGACCGGTGGTATAAACCTTTTTACCCTTTAAATCTGCAAGGGAAGCAACCTCTACACCCTCAGGAGTTACAACATTAAGAACACCCAATGTGTTAACTGCAAGAAGGGTAATACCGCCGTTTGTTTTGTTGTAAAGCTTAGCGGCTAAGTTTGTTGCAATTGCGGCAATGTCAGCTTCGCCTTTAGAAATCTTTGCAACAACCTCGTCAGGCTGTGCTACAACAGAAATGTTGTATTTGCCTTCGGTTTCCTTTTTGTCGGCTAACGACTTAAGGTTAGCAGCACCAATACCGGTAGGACCAGAGAGTACGTATACGTTAGTATCAACATATTCGGCTGTTTCTTTGGAGCTTACATCAGGTGTGCTGTCGGTCTTTTCTGTGTTACCGCAGGCTGCAAGTGCGAATACCATTAAGCCTGCTAAAATTAAGCTAATCAGTTTTTTCATTTTTAATCACCTTTACTGTATTATTTTCCCTTAAAATTATTCCTTTTTCCTGCAATGAGTCGAGACTTCTATAAAGGGTTGCACGGCTAAGTCCCAGACCGCTTGCAAGTAAAGTCATACTTTTAAGGGTTACTGTGTTATTTTTATCAATGTTGCCAAGTAGGTATTTTAAAACCGTATCATCAGCACTTTGACAGGAAATAACATTTAATTTTGTGTTTAAAAAGCGAATTTTGTCAGACAGAAACTCAATATAATTGGTTGAGGTTTCGGGATATTTTAAAAAGATTTCTTTAAGAACTTTTTCGGTAATGAACAGAATTTCAACATCTGTTTTTGCCGTAATGGTGCTGATATAATGCTCGCTTCCGCCGAAAATAGCCGCCGCCCCAAAGCAGGCACCCTTTTCAAATGTGCGCAGATGAATGTTATCATTATTATCAGTAACCGCAGTTGCCTTACCCTTTACTATGTAGCCAATAGCATTACTGAAACGGTCCTTTGAATAAATAACGTCACCTTTTTTAAAGCATTTTACAGAACCTAAGTGCTTAATTATTTCCTTTTTTTCTTCAATCGGGAGCCCTTTTAACAAAAATAAGTTTTCTAAATCTTTCATAATTCTCCTTTTAAAAGTTGTCTCAAATGAGACACTTTTTAATTATTATAGCATATAATATCAATTTGTCAAGAATTTATCAATCTTTTTTTAAAAAATAAAAGAGTGCCGCAGCACTCCTTTATAATTATCGTATAAATATGTTTCCGCCCGAGGAATCAATTCCTACAATAAGTGGGAAATTATTAAACTCAAGCTTTTTTACCGATTCGCAACCCAAATCCTCAAATGCGATTACTTCGCAGGATTTAATGCTTAAAGCCGCTAAAGCCGCCGCTCCGCCTATGGCACATAAATAAACCGCATTATTTTTTTTGATTGCATTACAAACCTGAACGTTTCGTTCACCTTTTCCTATTGTAGCGGTAAGTCCCATATCGTAAAGGGTAGGGGTGAAGCTGTCCATACGTCTTGAAGTAGTCGGTCCGCAGCTACCTATCGGTAAATTTTCGGGTGTGGGGGTAGGGCCTGCGTAATAAATTACGGAATTTTTTATTTGGAAAGGCAGAGGCTTTCCGTCTTTCATATATTCAAAAATTCTTTTGTGTGCGGCATCTCTTGCGGTGAAAACCGTACCTGAAAGATAAACTTTATCGCCTGCACGCAAAATATTGCAATGGTCCTTTAAATTTTCTGTGGTTAAATAGTATTCTTTCATTCTGTTATAGATTTAAACACCTTTTCAAACTCGTCGCTGTGCTTTAATGTATCGTCACAGTCAGCGGCAATTTTTTCTCTGGCCTCGCTCAAAGAATTAACAAGGGTATCTACCTTACTGCTGAACTCCTGTGAAGTTCTCAATATTTCACTTCTGAGTTCCGATAATGCCTCGTGTGTTTCGTCGATAGTAATCATATTGCGTTTGGCTTCTTCTTCGGCAATACGTGCTTCTTCTTTAGCGTTGTTCATAATAGCCTGTGCATTGCTTTGAGCTACAAGATAAAGCTTGCCGATATTCTCGCTCAAACGTTCAATTTCATCATATTTATCATTAAAGGAATCGATTTTAGCATTTAATTCAGCCTTTTCGTTTTCAAGCTTTCGCTGTTCGTTTTCAGCTTTTTTAAGTAGAGAAGTCAGCTCGTCGATTTTGCCGTTAAGCTCATTTTCTTTATTGGCAAAAGAACGATGCGTTCTGTCAATATAATCCATTACATCTTGAGATTTGAAGCCAAAAAGACTTTTTCTGAATCCGGTTGACATTGAAATTCCTCCGTTATTATATTTCTTTAAAGCGTAAAAGCTTTTATTTTAAAATAAAAATTCTCCGAACAAGTCCGGAGAATTTTTGGCGGAGAGAAAGGGATTCGAACCCTTGTGGGGTTTCCCCCAAACGGTTTTCAAGACCGCCTCGTTATGACCACTTCGATACCTCTCCGAATGTGACTTATAAATATTAACACATCATTCTGAAAAAGTCAATAAAAACTTTTAAAATTATCATATATATTGCTGTTTATTGTGTGTTTAAGTTAGTATTTATTGAT
>JAZQHX010000173.1:0-2360 GCA_045540835.1 Acutalibacteraceae bacterium
GGTATTCGCTTAAGAGCGTCATTGCCTTTTTGCAGCTGGGGTGGGTATCGAGATAGGGTACTAATTCGTGAATAGCAAAATCAATTTCGCGGATTCTTTTCTTTAATGCGCCTTTATTCATCGGAACATACCTCCGTAAAAAGGCTTGTCGATATTGGGGAACAGAGTTCCGTTTTTAAGTGCTGTTTCGGGCGGATATATGCTGTCTAAAGGTTGCATATCCATAAAAACCATTGTAAGAATACCGTTACTTCTATCTTGCGGTGTTGAAAGACAGTAATTTGTATTTATACATCCGGGCACAGCAGTATCGTCGGAGCAGGTACTGCTGTTAATTCTACCTTCTCTATTCCTTAACATTTCATTAAGGTTGTAAGGCATTTTTTCCATTTTGTTTTCTCCTTTTCTTGGTATTAGGACAAATGCGGTTGTCCGTTAACATACTATTAAAAAAGCAATGGAATGGTTACAAAATGTTTTAACATCTTAAAAAGTAAACCCGACACAAACTAAGAATTTTACAGTTTGTGTCGGGTTTTACGGTTGTTTTGTTTGAAATTTAAGCTAATTTTATTTTGATAAAATTTCATTTTTGCGTTCGAGTATACTGTCAGAAAAAACAGCATCCTCTAATTTATCAATGCCTATTCGGTCAATAGTCAATCCGAATCTTTCTTTTATGTTGGCATTTTCTTTAAACCACAGCAGTGATTTTTCGAGTATGGGCAGAACCTCGTTTTCGGTAACTAAGCGGGATAGGGGAGTACCCATTCGTGTGCGTTTGCCCCAAGTGCCGCCAACGAATATTTTATATAAAACCTCGGTATCGTGGGATACTGCTTTAAAGGGGCATTTTCCCGTACACACACCGCAGGAAAGACAGTTATCATCAATGTTAAGCTTGCCGTCAATAACTTTAGCCGCCTTCATCGGGCAGGCTTTTTCAACAGCACATACTTTGCAACCCTTGCAGGCATCAGAATTAAAATTTGGAATCTTATGTCCCTCAATTCCAAAATCGTTAAGGCTCGGTTTCATACAACTGTTAGGACAGCCGCCAACGCCTATTTTGAATTTATGCGGCAAAACGACGTTTTTCCAGCCCGAATAGAACTTATTATGTATCTCGGTTGCAAGCTTTTGTGTATCAAAATTGCCGAAAACGCAGGTTGTACCCTTGCAGGCTGTAACGGGACGGATTCTATTGCCCGTACCTCCGAAAATCAGCCCGTGTTCGTCTGCAAAATCCATAGCCGCAGGTATATTATCAAAGTCGATTCCGGGAATTTCAACCGATTGACGGCTTGTACAAATTAGTTTTCCGTTTCCGAATTTTTCCGAAAGGGTAGCCATATCTTTAAAATTTTGTGCGGTAAATACCGTTCCGGCACTTAAAATTCTGCCTGAAAATTTATCGGTCGAGCGGTTGCGCAAAAAGCCTTTCCCTTTTACAGCCATTATATCTTCTGTTTTTAAATTTGACATAAAATCATTCCTTATTTTAATTCTGTTTACAATTATATCATCAATTCATTTGTCTATCAAGTATTTTTGGAATAAATGGTTAAAAGGGGCTTTGGTGCTTGACTTATTATGGATAAAGTAGTAAACTTATCATATAAAATTATTTGGGAGAGGATTTTATGAAAAAAATTCTAAGTATGCTTATTGCTTGCATTATGCTTATCGGAAGCTTTTCGGTTACTGCTTTGGCTGATACTTCGGCACTTACCGAAATCGAAAGCAACGATACCGCAAATGCGGCAACCGCTATAACAGGCGGAAAAATTACAGGTGCATTGGGCACTAAAACTGATGTTGACTGGTATAAGTTTGAGGCAACCAGTGATTATTTTGAGATTGATTTTGGTGTTAATTCAGAACATTTTGGTATTTCACTTTCTCGTAGTTGGAATATATATATTTATGACAGCAAAATGAATGATATTCAATCTTATATCGATATTATCGGATTAAAAAGCGATAAGCTTAATTTTACAGGTACAATTTATATAAAGATTGTAGCTAATAATGACTACTACGATACCCTTAACAATATTCAATATGACATTACTGTAACAAATACCGTTAATCCTAATTGGGAAGATGAGTATAATTCTAATTCCCAAGAGGCACAAAGTATAACTGCAGGTAAAAAGTATACAGGTAGTCTTTATAAGAATGATGATGCTGACTGGTATAAATTAACTTCACTTGATTATTTAAACGTAACTTTTGGAATTAATATGGAATATGCTACAGCTACACCAACCAGAAATTGGAACGTAACTGTATATGATAGTAAGTTACAACCGGTTCACAGCTTTGATGCAGCTTACAATTATACTACTGTTAATCTT
>JAZQHX010000174.1:0-17605 GCA_045540835.1 Acutalibacteraceae bacterium
CGGATGAGAATTTTTGACGGTTGCCTGCTTGCAAGTGACATTGACGGCACTCTGCAGGAAAACGGATATATTAACCCTAAGAATATAGAGAAAATAAAATATTTCGTACAAGAGGGCGGAAAATTCTGCCTTTGCACGGGAAGAAGTATCGGTGCAATAACGGCGGTATTGAATCAGGTCGGAGTTACCGATTATTCGGTCGTAGCTAACGGCTGTATGATTTTTGACAATAAGCAAAACAGGATAATGCATCAGGATTTTTTGCCCGAAAATGAACGTATGACGGCAAGAACTATTTATAACGAAATGCCGAATATCGGTATCGAAATCCATTCCGAGGGTGAGGTTTATACCCTCCGCAGGAGCTTTCAGCTTGATTGCCACCAACATTATGAGGGTTTGCCTACGGATTTGCTTGATTTTGAAACGCTTTTGGACTATAATTGGAATAAGGCGCTATATGCCCTTAATGATGAGTCAGAGTATGCAAGGCTCAAAGAGCTTACGAGCGGCAATAATGAAAAATGTGATTTCCTTACAACTACCGCTACAATTGATAAACTAAAGCGTTATTATTTTGAGCAGCTGCCAAAAGGCACGTCAAAGCTTTCGGCTCTCAAAAGATTGTGCGAAATTATAGGTGTAAAAAAAGGCGGACTTTTCGCTATTGGCGACTACTATAATGATTTGGAAATGTTAAAAAACGCCGATATAAGTGCCGCTACGGCCGAAGCACCCGACGATATAAAGCAGTATGCCGATTTTATTGCAGGAAAATGTGATGACGGCGCTGTGGCGGATTTTATTGATTATTTAAGCAATTATTTAAGTAAATAAACCGAAAGGATGAAAAATATGGAAAGTAGCTTAAAAAAACAATTAGAGATTACTGCCCAGAAGGTAAGAATCGGAATAATCGAGGGGGTACACGCCGCTAAATCGGGACATCCAGGCGGTTCGCTTTCATGTGCTGATATTTTAACATATCTGTATTTCAATCACATGAATATTGATCCTAAAGACCCCAAAAAGGCTGACAGAGACCGTTTTGTACTCTCAAAGGGTCATGCCGCTCCTGCACTTTATTCGGTTCTCGCTCACAGAGGATATTTTGATGTTGATTTACTTACAACACTTCGTCACCCGGGCAGTATTTTACAGGGTCACCCCGATATGAAGCATATCCCCGGTGTTGATATGTCGTCAGGCTCACTCGGTCAGGGCATTTCCTGCGCAGTAGGTATGGCACTGTCTGCAAAGCACTTTGGTGACAACTTCAGGGTTTACACCGTTTTAGGTGACGGTGAAACAGAGGAAGGTCAGGTTTGGGAGGCAGCAATGTTTGCCGCTAATAAGGGACTTTCCAACCTTACTGCTTTTGTAGATTATAACGGTCTCCAGATTGACGGTACTATTGAAGAGGTTAACTCTGCCGCACCGTTTGAGGAGAAGTTCACAGCTTTCGGTTGGCACGTAATTACCATTAACGGTAACGATTTCTGCGATATTGAGAAAGCTTTGGCTGAAGCCGAGACGGTAGACAAGCCCGTTGCAATTATTGCTAAGACCGTAAAGGGTAAGGGCGTTTCCTATATGGAAAATGCAGTTAATTGGCATGGTGCCGCTCCGAATGACGAGTTGTTTGAGCAGGCAATGACAGAGCTTAAAGCAAAACTTGCTGAGTTAGAGGCATAAGGAGGAGAATGGAAATGAGTGAAGTAAAGAATGTTGCTACACGTGCAGGCTTTGGTGCCGCACTTGTTGAATTGGGCGCTGAGCGTGATGATTTTATAGTAATGGATGCCGACCTTGCCGCCGCTACACAGACAGGTATGTTCAAAAAGGCTTATCCTGAAAGATTTTATAACTGCGGTATCGCAGAGCAGAATATGGTAAGTATTGCCGCAGGTATTGCCGCAACCGGTAAAAAGGTGGTTTGCAGCTCCTTTGCAATGTTTGCAGCAGGTCGTGCTTTCGAGCAGGTAAGAAACTCAATAGGTTACCCTCACCTTAATGTTGTTATCGGTGCTACCCACGCAGGTATATCTGTTGGTGAGGACGGTGCTACTCACCAGTGTAACGAGGATATTGCTTTAATGCGTACCATTCCCGGTATGACCATTATTAACCCTGCTGACGAGACCGAGGCAAAGCTTGCAGTTCGTGCAGCACTCGACCACGACGGTCCTGTTTATATGAGATTTGGTCGCCTTGCCGTTCCGGTTGTTTTCGGAGAGGATTACAAGTTTGAAATCGGTAAGGGTGTAGAATTAAAAGAGGGTACAGATGTTACCGTTATTGCTACCGGTCTTATGGTTAAGGAAGCACTTGAGGCTCACGAGCTTTTAGCCGCAGAGGGTATCAGCGCACGTATTATAAATATTGCTACAATCAAGCCTTTGGATAAGGAAATTGTGCTTAAAGCCGCTAAGGAAACCGGCGCTATTGTTACTGCTGAGGAGCATTCGGTAATCGGTGGATTGGGAAGTGCCGTAAGCGAGTATTTGGCAGAGGAATATCCCGTTCCGGTTGTTAAATTAGGCGTTTATGACAGATTTGGTTATTCGGGTCCTGCACCGAAGTTGCTCGACGAATTTGGTCTTCGTGCAGTAAATATTGTAGAAAAGGTTAAGAAAGCCATTTCTATGAAGAAATAATATCTTATTAAAATTATTGGAGCTGTTCTTTACGAACAGCTCCTGTTTTTTGTCATTTTAAATCTTTAATGGCAGTAGGAGTTTTGTTTGCAAAGCGGCGATAAATGCGGTTAAAATTCCGCACGCTTCCGAATCCGCTTTCCATTGCGATTTCGGCAAGGCTTTTCTCACCCTGCAAAATAAGATTTTCGGCATAGTTAAAGCGGTATTGGTTGAGAAATGTTTTAAAATTTATATTAAAAATCCGTTTAAAACAACGTGAGAAGTAGTGATATTCGTATCCCGTTTCCTTGGCAATGTCGGCAAGGGTTATGTTTTCACGGAAATTCTTTTCGGTGTAGTCAATTATCACGTGGGCAAGGTCGGTATTTGTATTCGTTTTTTCGCTTGTCTTTATCTCCTTTAAATAACGGTTGCAGACGGTATAAAGGCAGGCTTTGAGTGACAAAATATCCTGTTTTTCGTTCGTCAAAAGTACCGATTTTAAGTACTCGTGTTCGGCATCACTACATTTAAAGGCGAGACTCAGCCCGTATTTTCCCTTTGTTATTCGGGCAAATTCTTTTACAAAATCTTCTGAAAATACTGCTATCCAAATGTAATTTTCCTCTATAGAATTAAAGGAATGCACCTGATTTGGGTGTATTAAGGCAAAGTCGCCCGCAGATATTGTTTCGCTGATACTGTCAACCTTTAATTGGAGGTTGCCCGAAAAAACGTAAATCAGCTCAAAGTTTTTGTGAAAATGCGGTGCCCATTCTCCGTTTCGGTAGTTGGTAATATTATAATTGTAGTTACCTTTAGAATTATGCGATTGATGAAGTATCATATCCAAGCCCCTAAAAAGATAATTTCTGTCTATAATAATACAATATTTTTCTTGAAATTACAATAGAATAAACCGTATATTTTAAGTAGAAATCATAAATTTCCTGAAAATTGGTGAAATGTATGAAAGACAAAAAAGGACTTGTTTTTGCAATAGAGGAATTTTCTGTTTTTGACGGTGCGGGAATACGCACTACGGTTTTTTTGAAGGGCTGTCCGCTTAAGTGCAGTTGGTGTCATAACCCCGAAGGACAGAGCTTTAAAAGCCAAATCGTTAAAAGTCCGAACGGTTGTACGCACTGCAAAAGCTGTATTAAAGCGGCTAATGCGGCAGGAAAAAGAGAACTGTCTACCGAGAGTATAGCCGCCTGCCCGCAAAACCTGATACGTGTTTCGGGTACGGAGTATACCGTGGATTCGCTTACAAAGCTGTTGCTTAAAAATAAAAGAATATTCGATTCTACCCGTGGTGGTGTGACCTTTTCGGGTGGCGAGCCGCTTGCGCAGCCCGAATTTTTAATGGGAATGCTTAAAGCTTTGTCGGGCGAGGTTAACCGCTGTATACAGACGAGCGGCTATGCCGCAAACGAAGTTTTTGAAAATATTATTAAAGAAAGCGACTGTTTCCTTTATGATTTAAAGGTTTTAAATCCTGAACTTTCGCTTAAATTCACAGGTGCCGATATAAATGTTATTCTCAAAAATTTTGATTCGCTATTTAAAAGCGGAAAAGATTTTACGGTAAGAATTCCGCTTATTCCGTCGGTTACCGATACGCAAGAGAACATAGCCGCAATAACCGAACTTTTAAAAGGCTATGGCATCACCTATGCAGAGGCACTACCTTATAATAAAATGGCAGGTGCCAAATATGAGCTGTGTAACAGAGAGTACAAACCGCAATTTGACCCCGAAAAAAAGGTCTATCTGCCCGTAAACGAATTTAAAGAAAAGGGTATAGAATTAAAGGTGCTTTAAGGAGGATTAACTATGACCGAAAGAATAAAGTTGTTGTTAAATCAGCTTAAATCTAAGGAGTATAAGAATAAACGGGGAGATTATGCCGATTACGGCTCGGTATCACGCTCGGGAGACGTGCGGCTTGAGTTGTTTTTGCAGAATCTGAATGCGCAAAAGCCTGTAATTTTTGAGGGTGATCGCATTGGCTTTAACCGATACACTAAACATATTAACCGTAAGATTTATTCGCCGGGGAATATCGTGCCCGATTACGGATACTATCTTAAAAACGGATTTGGGTATGTGTATAGGCATTTAGAAAATACGCCAAATACGGCAGAGCCGCACCAAAAAACCTTTGCCGAAAGAGGAATGAGGGCGCTTGACGGAATTTTTGCGCTCTGTAATAAATATAAAGAAGGCGCCGTCGGTGAGCTTAAAGAGGCACTCGGTAAAATACCGTATGAGCCGCCGAAAAGCTATTACGAAGCGCTTGTAATGATTAAAATTATTATTTTTGCTTTAAGGCTTAATTTTAATTCTCATATAACCTTAGGTAGATTCGACCAGTATATGTATCCCTTTTATAAGGCTGATATTAAAAGGGGAGTATCTAAAGAGGAAATATCGGAGCTTACACAGGAGTTTTTTATAAATCTTAATTTTGACAGCGATTTATACCCCGGTGTACAGCTTGGTGATAACGGACAGAGTATGATGCTCGGCGGTATTGATATGAACGGTGTTGACTGCTATAACGAGCTGTCACAAATATGTATGGAGGCTTCTTTAGAGCTTAATTTAATTGATCCTAAAATAAATTTGAGGGTAAGCAGTAAAACTCCTAAAGAAAGATATGTTTTTGCTACTAAGATGACTAAAATGGGGTTGGGCTTTCCGCAATATAATAATGATGACATTGTAATTCCCGGACTTATAAAGCTCGGCTACGCTCCGGAAGACGCATATAATTACAGCGTTGCCGCCTGCTGGGAATATATAGTGCCTGGCAGCTTCGATTACCCGAATGTCAGAACTATGAATTTCCCACTTGTAGTAAACAATGCGTTGTATAAAAGCCTTTGCGTGTGTGAAAATTTCGAGCAGTTTAAGGCGGCTGTTCAAAAGGAAATAGAGGACACGTGCGATACCTTGTGCAAGCAGGCTGACGAAATCCCACGCCTGTCCGACACCTGCTTTTCACTCTTTATACCTGGGTGTGTTATAAACCGTACCGATTGTGGCGAATTCAGGGATTACTACTGCAATTTTGGATTCCACGGTGCAGGAATTGCCAATGCCGCCGATGCTTTATGTGCAATAGATACCTTGATTTTCAAGGAAAAATCACTTACAGCAGAGGAGCTTATTAAAGCACTTGATGCTAATTTTGAAGGCTATGCGAATTTGAGAAACCGACTGCTCGATTGCCCTAAAATGGGTAATAATGATGACAGAGCAGATAACCAAGCTGAATTTTTAATGGATACATTCTGCAACACTCTCTCAGGCAGGAAAAATTGCTTTGGCGGTATTATTCGTCCCGGAACGGGAAGTGCAATGGAATATATAAAATCCGCCGCAACTGTTGGAGCTACGGCGGACGGCAGACTTAAAGGTGCGCCCTATGGTTCGAGCTTTTCTCCCTCTATTACTACCAAGCTTTCGGGGGTACTGTCGGTAATACAGTCTTTCACTAAATTTGATATGACACGCATTGTGAACGGCGGACCGCTTACGGTGGAAATTCACGATAACACCTTTAGAAATGATTACGGCATAGAAAAAGTTGCAGAGCTTGTGCGTATGTTTGTAGAGCTTGGCGGTCAACAACTTCAGCTTAATGCGGTGAACGGTCAAAAACTTAAAGAGGCGCAGGAAAATCCGCAGCTTTATCCGAATCTTATTGTGCGTGTCTGGGGTTGGAGCGGATATTTTAACGAGCTCGACAAGGAATATCAGGACCACATTATCGCAAGAACTCAGTTTACGGTATAGTTGTCCTTTATGTTTTCGCAAAGTGCATAACAATGCTATGCGGCATAAGCTTTGCTAAAACTCTGTAAAATTTGTAAAACAGGCGGCACGTATAGACCGCTTGTTTTCTTTTTGAGGCTTTAAGGGATTTTTCTGCCATTGTTTCAGGATTTACTCTGGGCAGGGTATCAAAGGTGCGGCTTTCTCCCTTGGAGATACCTGCAACCGATAAAAATTCGGTGCTCATAGGTCCGGGGCAGGCGGCTAATACATTTATTTTTCTTGATTTGAGTTCCTTTCGCAATGCACGTGAAAGGCTCATAACATACGCCTTTGTAGAGCTGTATACCGCCATTCTCGCATTAGGCGCAAAGGAGGCTATTGAGCAGGAATTTATAATTTCCGAGTTTTCTTTCATAAAGGGAAGTGTTACGGCGGTAAAGGCGGTGAACGCTTCACAGTTAAGTCTTACCATTCCGGTATTGTCCTCTAAAGAAAGGCTGTCAAAATCGCCCAATTTGCCGTAGCCTGCGTTGTTAATAAGCAATGATACTTCGGCTCCGCTTTCCTTTAAAGCTAAGGTGTATTCCTCTAACTTTTGGCGGTCGGTAATATCAAAGCTTAAAATCTTTGTGCTTTTATTAAGCTGCTTTGAAAGCTCTGACAGCTTATCCTCACGTCGGGCAATAAGCCAGATTTCCTCAATTTCGTCTCGCTTTTTATCAATAATTTTGGCGAATTCTGCGCCGAGTCCTGATGACGCACCGGTTATTACAGCAATCTTCACAATTTACTACTCCTTTATTTTGTGGTTGTATAATAATATTATATATATATGTAGGGATAAATCAAGTTTTTGAAAAAATTTGTTGACATAAGGACAAATTTTGGGTATAATCTAAAATCGATAGGTTATGTCGAAACCGTATTCGGCTTCGATTTAAAGTAAACTTTAAGGAGGTTTCAAGATGAAAAGAACATACCAGCCTAAGAAGCTTCACCGTAAAAAAGAGCATGGCTTCATGAAGAGAATGGCAACTGCAAACGGTCGTAAAGTACTTGCACGCCGCAGAGCTAAAGGAAGAAAGCAACTGACATATTAAAGCCACTTTTTTGTGGCTTTTCCTTTTATTTGAGGAAGTAGCCTTAAAATGTGAGGTTGCAATTTTATGAACAGTACAGTTAAGATTAAGGAAAATCGGGATTTTCGCAGAGCGTACGGTCGAGGTAAGTCGTATGTAGGTCCTTATATGGTGGTTTACATTAACAAAAACCGCACGGGGCAGAGACGGCTTGGAATTACTGCAGGTAAAAAGATTGGAAACGCTGTTTGCCGTAATAGGGCAAAACGGCTGATTTTTGCCGCCTTTAGCGCCTGCGAAAAGGAAATTCCCGCAGGCTACGATTTTATTATTGTAGCAAGAACACGTATTTTATCAGTCAAAAGTACCGATGTTGCTCGGTCGCTGTTAAAGCTTATTGCTTCGGCGCAGATTTGTAATCCGGATAATAAGAATGAAAAAAATACTGATTAGCTTTATCAAGTTTTACAGAAAGCATATCTCTCCGCTTAAAATAATTCCCTGCTGCCGTTTCACACCTACCTGCTCGGAATATGCCATACAGGCTATAACTATTCACGGCGCATTAAAGGGAAGTTTTTTAAGTATCGCCAGAGTGCTCAGGTGCAACCCCTTTTGCAAGGGCGGATATGACCCCGTGCCTGAGAAAAAACAAAAGTTAAGAAAATAACCATTTATTGAGAATGGACGGTGCATAAATTGTTTGATTTTATAAATAAGCCGTTGGGCTTTATATTACAGTTCATTGCCGAAATGCTGGGCGGAAGCTTCGCAGCGGCAGTATTTGTATTTACACTTTTAATTAACGTAGCGCTTATTCCGCTTAGTATAAAGAGCCAGAAATCGTCTGTACAGCAGACCAGAATCAAACCTAAGCTTGACGAGCTTAAAAAGAAATACGGTGACGATAAGCAGGCGTACAGCCAGGCTATGCAGAAGCTTTATCAGGAAGAAAACGTCTCGATGTCGGGCGGTTGCTTACCTATGATTTTAAGGCTTGTGCTTATGATGAGTATTTACACCCTTATTATGTCTCCGCTGACCTATATGACGGGTGTTGATTCGGCTAAAATCACCAACGTAAACAATGCTATCACTTCAAGCATGACCGAGCTTAAAAAGAAAGACGAGAATGCTTATAACAACTACAAAAAAGAGCTTAACTGGCAGGAAGGCAGAAGCAACGACCTTAGTATCGTAGGTATTATACGTGATAAGGACGGTATTCCTACCATTAAGGAATTACTTAAAGACGATTATTCCAAAATTGAAAAGGATTTGGAGGAAATCAAGCGTAAGGACGATGAGGTTAAGATTAACTATACCTTTATCACAAAGAAATTAGACCTTACACAGTCTCCTAAATTCTCCTTCAATATATTTGAGGATGCACAGCTTATCTGGGTTATGCCGTTGCTTGCCTTCGCAAGCCAGATACTTACAAGCTGGCTTTCTATGCGAATGCAGAAAAAGATAAATCCCGACGCTCCGAATATGGCAGGTATGATGTATATGATGCCGCTTATATCTTTATTCATCGGTTTTGCATTGCCCGGTGGTGTTACCTTCTATTGGGCTTGCTCTTCCCTTATAGGCGGATTTATCCAGATAGGTGTTCAGAATTTCTACGGTCCGCATAAGATGCTATCACGTGAACGCTCTAAGGAGCTTATGCGTCAGTGCGACTTTGAAGCAGGACAAATTGAGAAAATTACAGCCGCAAAAGACGGCGAAGAGAATTAAAGGAGGATTTCCCTTGATTAAGGAAGCAAGAGGTTTTGGCGCTACTGTTGAAGAAGCGCAGGAAAATGCTCTGAATGAGCTTAAAGCATCCGAGATGGATGATGTACAATTTGAAATTATTTCAATGCCTAAGAAAAAGTTTTTAGGTATTTTCGGCGGAAGTAAGGCTGAAGTTAAGGCTACTATTGAGGTTGCTGATAAAAAGCAGAAGTCAGCTAAAAAACAGGCTAATAAAAAGGATAAGAATGAAGCAAAGCCTGAAATTAAGAAGAATGAGAAAAAACAGCAGGCGCCTGCAAAGGATAATACCGTAAAGGCTGAAAAGCCAGTAGAAAAAGCAGAGCCCCAGTACAGCGAGGCTGTGGATATGTCCGAAATTCCTGCTGATTCTCCTGCAGCTAAGGCGGCGGCTTATGTAAAGACAATAATCGCTTCACTCAATTGCGGTGAGGTTGATATTAAGGTAGCTTTAAAGGAAAACGGTGCATTATTGCTCCTTACAGGCGATGACCTTAATATTATAATAGGCAGACGAGGAGAGACTTTAGACGCTGTTCAGTATCTGGCTTCTTTGGCAGCCAACAACGGCGGCGGTCACTACAAGATTTCCATAAATGTAGGCAACTACCGTGAAAAGCGTGAGGAAACCCTTACAAACTTAGCAAAGCGTGTTGCTGCTCAGGCATTAAAGGCCGGCAAGTGCAGAACCTTAGAGCCTATGAATCCTTATGAACGCAGAATTATTCATACCGCTGTTCAGAATATTGAGGGTGTTGTTTCGGGCTCTTTCGGTGAGGGTGCTAACCGTCGTGTGGTTATCGCTCCCGAGGGTGTAGAGCTTCGTCCTCGCCGTGATGACAGACGCCGCAGCGGTGGCAGAGCACGTGGAAATTCACGTCCCAAGGCACCCGTTGTAGAGTCACCTGCACGTGAACCCAAGAAAGATACCGATATTCCGCTTTACGGAAAAATCAACTAATTGAATTCAACAGTCATCCCGAGGAAAACCGCTTCGGGATGATTTTCTTTAAAGAGACAGAAAGGAAAGCTTATGGCAGAAAGAACTATAGCCGCAATCTCTACACCGCAGGGTGAGGGGGCGATTGGTGTTATCAGAATATCGGGCGAAGATGCGACTGCGGTGGCTGACCGTGTTTTCAAGCCCTTAAGCGGCAAACCGCTGACACAGCTTTCGGGCTACAAAGCCGCTTACGGTGAAATATATGACGGTGAGAGCTTTTTGGATAACGCAGTAGCTCTGGTTTTTCGTGCGCCTAAAAGCTATACGGGAGAGGATGTTGTCGAAATTTCGGTTCACGGCGGCGCCTTGATGTTAAGAAGCGTTTTAAGGGCAATTTTAAATAGCGGTGCTTTTCCTGCGTCGGCAGGGGAATTCTCAAAGCGTGCTTTTTTGAACGGAAAGCTTGATTTGACCCAGGCGGAAAGCATAATGGGACTTATATCTTCCGAAAATGAAGCAGGACTTAAAATGTCACGTGCGGCGCTTTCGGGTAAGGTGTCTCAAAAAATAAGCAAAATTGAAAGTGACCTTGTTTCGGCGGCGGCTTCAATTGCGGCTTATTCCGATTACCCCGAGGAGGATTTAGAGGATTTAAGCCCCGAAATTTTCGGCAAAATGCTTGAGGGGGCTAAGGCGGAGCTCAAAAAAATGCTGGATTCTTACGATGCAGGCAAAATTTTGCGAGAGGGAATAACCACTGTAATTGTCGGCAAACCGAATGTCGGCAAATCAACCCTTATGAATTTACTCAGCGGTGAACAACGTTCTATCGTTACCGATGTTGCGGGTACTACAAGAGACGTTGTAGAGGAAACCGTGACTTTGGGTGATGTAATGCTTCGCTTAGCGGATACCGCAGGAATACACGAAACCGACGATAAGGTTGAAAGCATAGGCGTAAACTTGGCCGAGCAGAGAATAGATACTGCACAGTTGGTTTTAGCGGTATTCGATTCTACAAAACCGCTCGATAGTGATGACCGACGAATTTTAGAATCGGTAAAGAGTAAAAATACAATTATAATTATAAATAAAACCGATTGCGGGAGCTGTCTTTCGGCTTCGGATTTTGAAGGCTTTAATACGGTGGAAATTTCGGCAAAATCGGGGGACGGTTATAGTGAACTTTCTCGTCTTGTTGCGAAAATCACATCGACAGAAAGCTTAAGCCCTGACAGCGCAGTACTGCTTAGTGAACGTCAGCGCACTTGTGCAAAGCGTGCTTTTGATGCGTTAGAGCAGGCGACGGAAGCTTTATATCAGGGAAATACTATTGATGCGGTAGGCGTTTGCGTTGATGATGCATTGTCTTCACTTTTACTGCTTACGGGAAAACGTGTCACAAACGAAGTGGCAGACGAAATTTTCCGCAGATTTTGTGTCGGAAAATAAAAAAATACTGTATTTTGTGTATAATATCGTTTTTGGGGCAAAATATAAATTGACAAAAGCAGGGAATTTGTTTATACTAATATAGTATTAACATTGTGTAATTTTAAATTTGAGTTAAAGAATACCAAAGAGGCGGTCGTTTGCTTGCGACTGCAGGAAGATTAAATTTTATCCCCTTGTGGTAGGGAAAAATTCTTTTTGACTGGAGTGCCTTTTGTTGGAAAAGTTTGTTATAAATGGCGGTAAGCCTTTAAGAGGTGAAGTCCGTATAAGCGGAGCTAAAAATGCGGCTGTGGCTATTTTGCCTGCCGTTATGCTGGCGGACAGCCCTTGCGTAATAGAAAATCTGCCTGATATTTCTGATGTTTCGGCAATTTTAAATGTTATGCAAAGCCTTGGCGCAGAAATTCGCCTTATAAATAAATCAACCGTTGAAATCAACCCTCGTCATATAAATTCCTTTGTTGTAACCAAGGAAATGGCGGAGGGTATGCGTGCTTCCAGTTATTTTTTGGGTGCATTATTAGGCAGAATGAACCGTGCCCGTGTGGCGCCTCCCGGTGGGTGTAACTTCGGGGTTCGTCCTATCGACCAGCACATTAAGGGCTTTGAGGCTTTGGGCGCTGTAATGACCATTGAAAACGGTATGGTAGACGGCAAGGCTGAATACCTCAGCGGAGCATCGGTTTATCTTGATGTGGTGTCAGTAGGCGCTACCATAAATATAATGCTGGCGGCGGTTAAGGCAAAGGGTCTTACCGTGATTGAAAATGCCGCAAGGGAACCTCATATAGTTGACCTTGCAAACTTCCTTAATTCAATGGGCGCTAACATTATGGGTGCAGGAACGGGTGTTATTAAAATCCGTGGTGTGGAAACGCTTCACGGCACAACCTACAGCATTATCCCCGACCAGATAGAGGCGGGAACATATATGGCGGCAGTAGTAGGCGCTACGGGTGATGTTCTGGTTTCTAATGTTACTCCTAAGCATTTAGAGTCAATTGTTGCAAAATTGAGAGAAATGGGTGCAGTTATTACCGAGTATGACGAGGCGGTAAGGGTTGTTATGAACCGCAGACCGAAAAAGTGCAACGTAAAGACTATGCCCCACCCGGGATTTCCCACAGATATGCAGCCGCAGATAGCTACAGTTTTAAGCATTGCTGACGGGACAAGCATTGTAACCGAAGGCGTGTGGGACAGCCGTTTCCGTTATGTTGACCAGCTTACCATTATGGGAACCGATATTCAGGTTGACGGTAAAATGGCAGTAATTACGGGTGTTGAGTCCTTGAAGGCGGCTCCCGTAAAGGCGGTCGACTTAAGAGCAGGAGCGGCTATGATTATAGCAGGAATTATGACCGAGGGTGTAACCGAGGTTGAGGATATTGATTATATCGACCGAGGATACGAAAATGTTGTGGAAAAATTCACAGCTTTGGGCGCTGATATTAAGCGTGTGCCTATAATTGATGCAACCCCTGTTTACAAACAAGCATAATATGTAGGGGCGACCATTACGGTCGCCCCTGTTTTTAAAGGAGAAGAAATGTCACGAATTTGTCCGCTTTTCAGCAGTTCAAGTGGGAACAGTATATACATAGCCGACGCTTCAGGCGGTATTTTAATTGATGCAGGTGCATCTATGAAGGGTATTTGTAATGCAATAGAACGTGCAGGCGGCGATTACAGAGAAATCAAGGCGGTCGCCGTAACCCATACACATTCCGACCATACAAAGGGATTAAAAACCTTTTTAAACCGCACCGATGCTATGCTTATAGCCACCGAAGAAACAATTGAAGCTTTAAAAAATGAGGATAAAATTCCTGCAGGCACAAAGGTTATTGTTGCGGATAAAAAGGGTATAGACGTTTGCGGAATGAATATTTCCAATTTTGATACCAGTCACGATTGCAAAGGGTCGTGCGGGTATAGTGTTATTCTGCCTGACAATAAAAAAATAACGGTCTGCACCGATTTAGGTGTTGTGACCGACAGCGTCCGCACGGCAATAACGGGCAGCGATGTTTTATTGATTGAATCCAATCACGATATAGATATGCTCAAAAACGGACCTTATCCAATGCCCCTTAAGGTGAGAATATTGTCCGATAAAGGGCACATTTCAAATGTTTCCTGTGCGGCAGAGCTTAAAGACTTGCTCCAAAAGGGGACAGAAAGATTTATACTCGGGCACTTAAGCCAGCATAATAATACGCCGCTCCTGGCAAAAAGCTGTGCGCAGGCGGCGCTTATGGATATTGGCGCTGTAAACGGTAAGGATTACCGCTTAACGGTTGCCTCGCCTAAGGATAACGGAGTAACGGTAATATGATAAAGGTTAATATTATTGCGTTAGGAAAGCTTAAAGAAAAATATCTTGTTTCGGCAAGTGATGAATACATAAAACGTCTTAAAGGATATTGCAATCTGGAAATAACCGAATTGGAGCCTATAAGACTGCCTGAAAAGCCGTCGCAATCGGAAATAGATAAGGCACTCGCTAAAGAAGCCGAAATGATAAATGTAAAAATCCCAAAATCGGGCACGGTTGTTGCCATGTGTATTGAGGGCAAACAGTTATCGAGCGAAGAATTAGCCGGAAAAATAGGCGACGCATCGGCTTTGGGGCAGAGTATGACCTTTATTATAGGTAGCTCGCACGGATTAAGTAGTGAAATTAAAAATCGTGCAGATATACGCCTTTCGGTGTCAAAAATGACCTTTCCACACCAGCTTTTCCGTGTAATGCTCTTAGAGCAGATTTACAGAGGCTTTAAAATATGCGAAGGATCGGCGTATCACAAATAAACGGATACCGTTTATTTGTGATACAATTCGGAATTCGTAATGCGTAATTCGGAATTAAATGTGTCGGCTTTGCCGACGATGTATATAATAATAGCTATAATATCTTCCCCAAAAATCACACCATCAGATAGCGCTATTATATTTTGTTTGCGAAGCAAACACCGATAATTCCGCATTCTGCTTTCCGAATTACGAATTATTAAACCATCGTGGTATAAAAAATGGATTAGAAAAATCGGGCCGAACTAAAAATAAAAAATGCTTGACCTTTAGGAGGGAATGTGTTATAATGGCATTACCTCTGAAAAGGTACTTTTTTTTTGCAAAGAACCGGTGAACAAGGCTTTTTGTATATGTTGTGCGTATGCTTTCGCTTTACCTCAATATGTGGTAAAACGGCACTAAAACAAGGGCTTTGAACCGAGGGAGGCGTTTACTTTTACAATAGAGTAAAAGCAAAAAATATTTCCGTAAAGCGGGAGGTGCCGTTATGAGAGTTAAAATTACTTTAGCTTGCACAGAATGCAAACAGCGCAATTACAACACAATGAAAAACAAGAAACACGATCCGGACAGGCTTGAGATGAACAAGTATTGTAGGTTCTGCAAAAAGCACACCCTACACAAAGAAACGAAGTAAGGGGGAGCTATAATGAAAACGTTAAATAAAGTATGTCAGATTCTGGCAATTGTTTTCGGTTTGGCTTCAATCGTATTGTTCTTCACCAGTTTCGCTACCATTATTACTGATGGTGCGGCTGAAAAGCTTGTTGGTACTGAGCTGGCTTTCGGTACAAAGGTTACCACAGCAGCCGGCAAAACCTACAACATGGCTAAGTCGTCTCAAATTCTTTTCTGCTTTATTCTTACCGTTATAGCAGCTGTAATGAGTGCTTTTTCGGGCAAGAAGAAGGGTCTGCGTTATGCAGCTCCCGGATTTGGAATTGTAGCAGCAGTTTATATGCTTGTTATTTCCCTTTCAAAAGCATGGAATTTTGTAGATTCACGTCCAATGGCAAATGTAACAAAGGTTTCTTACACTCCTTTTGTTCTTATAACAGCTATAGTTCTCTTTGCATTTGTAATTTTTGCAGTTGCTTATCTGCTTATTGACGATAAGCTTGAGGTTATGGCTTCAAACGGAGAAAAGCTTACTATCTTTAAAAGAATAGTTCGTTTCTTCAGAGACTATAAGAGCGAAGTTAAGAAAATCACATGGCCCGGACGCAGCGAAGTTGTTAAGAACACCGTTATCGTACTTATTATGTGCGCTATAATCGGTGCGCTTATATGGGTTATAGACTTCGGTCTCGGTCAGCTTTTAGATCTCGTGTTAGGGCTTTAATGCCGGGGGTTAGTAATGTCTGAACAAGCAAAGTGGTATGTAGT
Source organism: Acutalibacteraceae bacterium (assembly GCA_045540835.1). Lineage (GTDB taxonomy): Bacteria > Bacillota > Clostridia > Oscillospirales > Acutalibacteraceae > UBA737. The sequence goes on from JAZQHX010000174.1 coordinate 15,867, forward strand.
ACATACCTATTCAGGATATGAAAACAAGGTAGCAAGCGATTTGGCAACCATGGTTGAAAGCCGTGGTATGCAGGATCTGATTCAGGATATAAAAATCCCTACCGAAACCGTTACAGAGATTAAAGAAGACAAAAAGCGTGAAGTTGAACGGAAAATTTTTCCGGGATACGTTCTTATTAAAATGATTGTTACTGATGACAGCTGGTATGTTGTAAGAAACATACGTGGTTGTACAGGATTTGTGGGTCCGGCTTCTAAACCGGTTCCGCTTACAGAGGACGAGGTTGCAGCCTTAGGCGTTGAAAAGCACAGCGTTGAAGTCGGCTACAGCGAGGGTGATAATGTTAAGATTATCAGCGGACCTCTTGAGGGCTACAATGCTACGGTTAAGTCGGTTGATACCGCAAATAATAACGTATGCGTAGTTCTTTCTATGTTCGGAAGAGAAACACCGGTTGAATTAGAATTAGACCAGATTTCTTTAGACGACGAATAATTTTTTGTTAATACGCAGTAATGCTTATTAAACCCCAGACACAGGGTTTGTGTCACGGTGGGAGGGACGGAATATGACCGTTCCGTGAGGCAGTTGAAAACTGCTGTTACCACGAATAATGGAGGTGCAAATAAATGGCTCAGAAAATCACAGGTTACATTAAGCTTCAAATCCCTGCAGGTAAGGCAACACCGGCTCCCCCGGTAGGTCCTGCTCTCGGTCAGCACGGCGTAAACATTATGTCGTTCACCAAGGAGTTCAACGAAAGAACAAAGAATGATGCTGGTCTTATTATCCCGGTTATTATCACCGTTTATGCAGACCGCTCCTTCAGCTTCGTAACAAAAACTCCCCCTGCTGCTGTTCTTATTAAGAAAGCTTGCGGCATCGAGAGTGCTTCCGGCACACCTAACAAGACAAAGGTTGCCAAGATCACCAAAGAGCAGATAAAGAAGATTGCAGAAACAAAAATGCCCGACCTTAATGCAGCTACAATTGAGACCGCTATGAGTATGATAGCCGGTACAGCTCGCAGCATGGGCGTAGAAGTAGTCGATTAATTCTCTCTTGTGGGAGGAAAATTCCGATTTAACCACTTATTGGGAGGTAAACAATGAAACACGGTAAAAAATATAATCAAAGCGCAGAGCTTATTGAAACCGGTAAGCTTTACGATGTAAACGAAGCAGTAGAAATTGCGGTTAAGACCGGTACTGCTAAATTTGATGAAACAGTTGAAATCCACGTTCGTTTGGGTGTTGACTCACGTCACGCTGACCAGCAGGTTAGAGGCGCTGTAGTTCTTCCCAACGGTACAGGTAAGACTGTAAGAACCCTTGTTATTGCTAAGGGTGACAAGGCAGATGCTGCTACTGCAGCAGGCTCTGACTATGTTGGTGCAGAAGAAATGGTAGCTAAGATTCAGAATGAAAACTGGCTCGATTTCGATGTAGTTATCGCAACACCTGATATGATGGGTATTGTTGGTCGTCTCGGTAAGGTTTTAGGACCCCGTGGTCTTATGCCTACACCTAAGGCCGGTACTGTTACACCTGACGTTGCTAAGGCTGTTACCGAAGCAAAGGCTGGTAAGATTGAGTACCGTCTTGACAAAACCAACATCATCCATTGCCCAATCGGCAAAGTATCATTTGGTCCGGAGAAGCTTCAGGAAAACCTTGATGCACTTATGGGTGCTATCATCAAGGCTAAGCCTGCCGCAACAAAGGGTCAGTATGTAAAA
>JAZQHX010000175.1:0-7271 GCA_045540835.1 Acutalibacteraceae bacterium
CACTTAGCGCTACTGCTGCCGATAACGAAGAAAGCGGCGTATTCCTTAATGGCGAAAAGACTTCTGTTTACCTTAAAAAGGTTGATAGCGATCTTTGGTATGTTTGTTTAAGTGATGCAAATATTGTACCTCAAGACGGTGATGAGATTACCGTAGCCGGTACATTTATTTATGAAAACCACAGAATCACATTTAGCGAGTATACATACGAATATAAAGATACCTCAACAGAAGAACCTGAACCCGAACCGGTTTACACAGGAACTCCTGTATTGGCTGAAAATGAGGAGTACGGTAAAGCAAGTGGTTTCTATTTCACTTCAGAGGACGGCGCTCCCTATGCAACAGACTGGTCTTTGAATGCTACTGCTGCAGACGGCGAGGCTGACGGTGTATTCGTAAACGGTACAAAAACTGCTATAACCCTTAAAAAGGTAAACACTAACTTATGGTATGTTTGTATAGGCGATGCCGGTGTCGTACTTAACTATGGTGATGTTGTTACAATTAAAGGTAACTTTGCTTTGGGTGACGATACCGTTACCTTCAACGAGGCTTCGTTCGAATACAACGGAAAACATTTTGGTGAAGGCGAATTTACTGCAACAGACTTTACAATAACAGGTCTTGCTTACAGTGATATTGTTTATGATTCTGCGAACAGTCGCTGGAATATGTACTTTACATTAAGTAATAATCTCCCCGGTGATGTTGACAGTACCTATTATCCTTATATGACTTATGATATTAACGGTACTGAATATACAACACATTGGTTTAAATCATCATCCGCTCATACTGTAAACGGTGAAGTGATTTATAATCTTTATATTCCTATGACTCAGTTGCCTGCAACTTTAGATCAGGAATATGTAATTACTGTTAAAGCCGGTGCTTCTCAGGGTCGTCAGGCAGGTACAAATACCGCACGTGCAGATGGTATCAGATTAACAGAGGATTATCAGTTCTCCGTAGGTAATAACTATAGCGCTTCTGCTCCCGTGGTTGATTACTTGGAGGCAAACGGTGGTAATCAGAATGGTATTTATCTTTCATCTTCTGATGATTTCCCCACAATCGGTTGGGATTATAGCTTAACTAAGTCTACAGAAAATGACGGTGTATATGTAAACGGTGAGAGTACAGATGTATTCTTAAAGAAGTATAATGACGGCAAATACTATGTATGTCTTTCTGATATGGGTGTGACTGCTCAAGAAGGCACAATAGTAATGCTTAAAGGAACCTTTACTACTGCAAATCTCAACTTTGTTAATTTCCAGACTGCTAAGTATATTTATACTGAAGGTCAGTGGAAAGTTTATTCTGCTTATGTGGATATAGATTCTACCGGCGTAAGCGGTGATGCTAACGGCAACAGTGATTTTAATATTGCAGACCTTGTACGTATGAAGAAATATGTTGCAGGTATCACCGATGAAATCAATCTGGTTGATGCAGATTTGAATGGCGACGGAAAAATCGATGCAAATGACATAGTTATTGTAAGAAAAATGTTACTTGATTCCATAAAGTATGAAGCAGGTGCAAATCTAACAGGTGTTCCTACCTATTCTGATGACCGTGAAATGCGTCTTTCGGCTTATGTAAGTCCGACTACTCAGGAAGGGTTCGATGATTATAAAGCAGCCGGATTCACAACCCTTATATCTGAGAACAGAGCAGTTTACGGTACAGAAGGCTTTGCTGATTATATGAATCTTGCGGCCGAAAAGGGTCTTGATGTATTAGTTCAGTCGGGTTACTTACAGGCTATGCTTAACGATAGTTCTAAATATGATCAGGCTTGGTTACAGCTTATGTGTGATGAACTGTCACAGTACAGCAGTTTCCGTGGCTTGTTTATGGGTGACGAGCCCAGAATTGCTCAGCTTAGCAGTTATACAAATGTTACTAATGCTTTAAAACTTATCAATCCTAATATGGATTTATTCACTTCTTGCTTGCCTACCTATACAAACGAAGAATATCTCTGGTCAGACAATAACTTGTCATTGGCTGAAAAATATACAAAATATGCAAACACTTATGGTAAATTGTTCGGAGAATTCACTTATGACTTCTATCCTTTCAAGCATAGTTATAAGTCTTTCATAAGTATTAAGTACGATGAAAAGGATTATATGCGTTCGGATTGGTTCCACAATTTAACTTTAGTTGCTACCAATGCAAAAGGCAATTATGATACCGGTATTACTGTACAAAGCTATGCAGAAGCACTTAATGAGAAAGACCATTACCGCACTGTTACTGAGTCGGATGTTTCCTTCCAGGTATATTCTGCTCTTGCATACGGTATGAAGTCTATTAACTACTTTACTTATGGCGAGCATTGGGACGAATCAGTAGGTACAACCTCTTGTATGGTTTACAATGGTGAAAAGACTGATGTTTACTATGCCGTACAGAATGTAAACAAAGAGATCAAAGCATTCGACCATGTGCTTCTTGACTTTAATTGGCAGGGTACTGTTGGTATTATGGGCGACAATAGTAACGGTATAATGAATTATGTTGATTCTTATACTTCGAAGCGCATTTCTGCTGCTACAGCATCTAATGATGCAATAATCGGTTGCCTTAAAGACAGCAAGGGTTATGACGGATTTATGTTAGTTAATTCTACCGACCCGTCTGCTAACATTACAGAGACTATTTCTGTAACATTTAATAATGCTGACCACGCAAAGGTTTATATTAACGGTGTTGAGCGTGTTGTTGAATTGAATAACGGAGTTTATGAGGCTACTTTGACTCCCGGTCAGGGAATATTTGTAATTCCTTATATCGCATAGTTTTATTTAATAGTTTCCCGAAGAGTTTTTCTTCGGGAAACTACTCTCGATTTTATTGTTTTGATAAGGGAATCAAGGTTCCTTTATCAAAGTAATAAATATTGAATTTATATAAAAAATCAAAGAGTTTAAGGTGATAAGAATGAAAAATAGAATTATTTCTTTATTGATGGCATTGATTTTAGTGTTTAGTTCTTGTGTTGTTGTAACAACTATATATGCTGATACTGTCCAAGACAGCACTTTGACCCTTAATGCGGCTTCAAGTACTGCTAAGAAACTGGTCTTTACCGGTACAGACAGTATTGATATTAGCAGTTCCATTAAGAAGTTTGAAGCCACCGCCGATAATGAAGGAATTATTGTGAATTCTTCAAAAGCAGATTTGGCTTTTACTAAGCGAAATGGCGAGTGGATTATAAATAATCTGAAAGATGTTGATACAGATACTACCGTGACCGTCAAAGGTACTTTCACTTATCAGACTTATTCTGTCAGATTTACTACAATAACTGTAAAATACACAGGAAGTTCATGGGAAGTTATCGATAATCCAAATGATGATAACATCGAATACAACCGTACATTAAGTCTGCTTTATTCAAACGAAGAGAATAAGTATGGCACTTCAGGCGGTATTTTTCTTACAGGTAACGATAGCATAGAAGGTGATGTTACCTGGGCTACTTTTATTTCCTTTAATGCAGGAAATAACAACGGTGTATTCTTAAACGGAACAAAAACCTCGGTTCAAATGAAAAAAATCAATCAATATGATTGGTATGTTTGTCTTTCTGATGCAGGAATTGCGGCCGTAAAGAATGATGTTGTGACCATTAAGGGTGCTATAACACATAAAGGGAAAACCGCTGTATTTAACGAAGTATCCTTCGTGTTTGATGGTATTACCTGGTCTTTAAAAACCGATGTCCAGAATTGCTCCTTTAAACAATATTATATCAATGATACTGATAAATACGGTACATCAAAAGGTATTTATTTAAAAAGTGATGACAATCTGGAACATGATGCCACTTGGGGTACTTTTATTTCTTTTGAACCGGGTGAGGAAAACGGTGTGTTCTTAAACGGAACCAGAACTTCGGTTCAAATGAAGAAATTCACAGCAACAGATTGGTATGTTTGTTTGCAGGACAGTAATATATCAGCCGTGACCGGTGATAAGGTTACTGTAAAGGGTGCTATTACTTATAAATCCAAAAAAGTTGTATTTGAAGCAATTACTCTTGTATTTGACGGTATTACCTGGAATCCTGCGGATGACCCGAATCTTGAAACCGGAAGAACCCTTACATTAGGCATACAGCTTGATAATCAGGAAAAGGGTATACATCTTATTGGTGATGACGGGCTTACAGCACCCGGTTGGACCGAGAATGTTTATGCATATCCCGGAGAGAATAACGGTGTATTTTTAAACGGACAAAAAACCGAAGTGTATTTTAAAAAATACGAAGGAAAAAAGTGGTATGTTTGTTTAAGTGATGCAGGAATTACCGCAAAAAAAGATGATGTGGTTACAATAAAGGGCGTTTTCACTTATGGTATTGCCAAAATTTCCTTTAATGAGGTAGACTTTGTATTTAATGGTACAACATGGGAAGAAAAAGAGGGTATTAGTGCAATAAATCTGGATTTTGTTGATTTATTGTCTGCTTCTAAATATAATATCAATTCAGGCAAATGGGAGATTTATCTTTCTACAACCAAAACACTTCCCGGTGCTGACGAAACCGCTACGTTTAATGTTTTAATGAAAACAGGCGGTAAGAATATGACCGTAAAATGTAAAAAATCTTCACAGCAGCATTCGTTCTTCTTTGAAATAGATTCTTCGATTATTCCGCAAAATCCTGCGGATGAGGTATCTCTTACAGTGATGGCAGGAAAATATGATACTGTTGGAGAAAACAGCAAAATAAAGATTGAAAGTGATACCATTCTTTATTTTCTAAACGGTAATGTATCTTTGATTTCATCAAAAGTCAGCGTTAACGAAAAGGATATTACACTAAGTATAGACAGAACAAATCAAGGCGGAGGAACAAAGAATGGAATTTATCTTACCGCTAAAGATAATGTGCCTTATGATACTACCTGGGCTACAAATACGTTTGCTTACGAAGGCAAAACAAACGGTGTTTTCTTAAACGGTGTAAAGACCGATGTCTTTCTTAAGAAATATGATACCGATAAGTATTATGTATGTTTAAGCGATGTTAATGTTGTGCCTGCGGATGGCGACATAGTTGTTATTAAAGGCGTGTTCAAGACTGGTAGCTATATTTCTTCCTATAAGGAATATGTTTTGACTTTTAAGGACGGTTCCTGGACAGATACAGAAGACCCTAAAACTAAATATACCAAAGTCACAATTAACGGTTATGACGACAGTGTGAGCAAGTACAATAATGCTTTAGACAGGTGGGAGCTTTATTTTACAACAAAAGAAAAGCTGCCGGGCAATGCTGACCAGAGATTTGATTCGGTTACAATAAACATTAACGGTAAGGAATATATTATGCCTTGCTATCATGCAGGTCATAGGGATACTTTCTTCCTTATAATCGAATCTGACAAATTAAAGAAAAATCAAAAGGCTAAAATTACGGTCAGCGGTAAGGCTAAATCTGAAGATCAGATAATAGGTATGAATGTTCAAAAATTCACCTTTTATACTAATAAGTACGGTGTTTCGCTTGACGGCTATCCAAAGGCAATAAAAGTAAAAGAAAAAAATGTAGTTCTCACACTCGATACAACTACATTTGGCTGGACTGCCGGAACAGAAAGCGGTATCAATTTACTTACCAATGACGGTTTTGAAAAAGATAATACATGGATGACTCCGATTCGTGCAATAAGCTATGATAATAACAGCGGAATATTCTATAACGGTAAAAAAATTGATGCTGTGCTAAAAAAGCATACCGATAACTGTATTTATATAGATATTGCTATGGGCGGTGTTTTTGCCAAGGACAAGGATAAGATTACCATAAAAGGTACATTTGCCCTGAATGGTTATGGTGTATCCTACAAGGAACAGTCATTTTACTACAATGGTCAGTGCTGGGCTACGACATATAAAAAGGCAATACCAAAAACAACCGTGATGCTGACTCCGGTAGAAATAACCAAAACTTCGAGTTATAACAGCGAGCGTAAGGCTTGGGATATTTACGTTAAGGTTGACGGTAATATTCCCGGTACGCATGACTATGAGTATAAATCCCTTACCTGCGAAGTAAACGGCAAGACCTTCGATGTAAACGTATATAAGGTAGAAGACAGTCTGGTATTCTTTGTGCCTGAGACCATACTACCAAAAGATGCTAAAAACGGTTCTGCCATTACCTTAAAAGCAGGCAAAGCTTCGGACAATTACGGTATATACGATATTAAGCTTACTAAGGACTATACAGCTTATATTTATCATAAGGCGGTATCAGGAAAGAAACCTACCAATAATACAAAGCATCTGGACATAGCTGTTCCCGGACTTCTCAGAACCTGTACATACAATGAGGAATTAAAGGTATGGCATATGTTCTTTAAGGTCGACGATAAATTCGATGTTGATGACGGTACTCAGTATTACGATTTGCCCGTAAAGGTGAATGGTAAGACCTCTGATGAAATAGGTGTATTCCGTTCGGGAGAGTGCTTATATATTGCAATACCCGAAAGTGTACTGCCTAAAGATGCAAAAAGTGCTACCCTCACAATTGAAAAGGGCGCAAAGGCTGTTGCAAATTCAGGTTGGAATGGTATTCGCTTTAAGAATGAAGTTAAGGCTTATATGTTCGGCGGAGTATGGAACAATGTGCAGTTTACCGATTATCAAGAGACTGACCTGACTCTTAAACATCTGAATTTCTGCAGTTATAATAAAGATGTTTCACGTTGGGATATTTATGTCAATGTTGATAAAGAAATTCCCGGCAATAACTGGTTTGAGTATTTTGAGGGTTTGACGGCATATTTGAACGGAAAGGAATATACAACATACGCCAATAAAGCAGAAAGCGGCAACAACCGTTTGCTTTATATTTCGTTAGATGAAGCAGTATTTGGTAAGTTTAAAGATGGAGATGTTTTATATATTCCAAAAGGCATAACCTACAGTTGCGGCGGTTATAAGCTTAATAATATGCAGGATTTCTATCTGCAATACCTGAATGGTACTTGGTTTGAATACTATGATACAGATGTAAAAGCACCCGAAGTTTCAGATTCTGTATGGGAAAAAGGCAGAATAGACGGTTATATCCCTATTCAGGAAGAAAAGGGAATAATGTTCTCTAATGTTGAACCTACTAATATTATTAAATCGGTAGAAGATGTAAAGGACATAACATTTAAGTTTGATACTACCAAAATGTTAGCATTCAACGAAGAACTCCCTACAAACAGTATAATACTCCGTGGTCA
>JAZQHX010000176.1:0-1554 GCA_045540835.1 Acutalibacteraceae bacterium
CTACTTACTTTTCTACCTGCAGCAGTAGAAAAGTAAGCAAAAGAATGCCGTTTAAGGGGAAAACATTTTAAAAGATGTTTTCCCCTTAAAAATCCCCTTTCGCTTTGCCCAGCCGTTGCGGCGGGATGAAACCCGATGCCAGACAAGAGTGATTTTGTTAGGTTTATTTTTTGCAATTTGTGGGTTACGTTTGCAAATTCAAACTGCACCCTCTTGCAAAATTCTACGACGCCTTCGTATGCAGGCTTTGCCTGCCGCTGCACCATTTAAAGGGAGATTTTCAAGAGGGAACGTCTTGAACGGCACTCTTTTTCGTTCTTTTTCTGTTGCTGATGACAGAAAAAGAACCGGGGATATACGTTACAAACAATTAAAGCTGAACGTCTTGGGGCAGAGCCCGTTTGAATCGTTTGGGCGAGTGCAACCATCCCGATAAATTCAAATTTATCATTGACAACCCACCCATTAATATTGTATAATTATACCATACAAATCAAACATATGGAGGGATTTTATGAAGAAAATAAACAAAGCATTAGCCGCTTCTTTATCGGCTATTATTGCACTTGCTCCTGTCGCTCAGGCAGGAACATTCACTCCTGCAGACGGCTCGGACGGCTTTTCTCTCGGTCATTATGAGGGTGGCATCAACGCCGCTGACCGCGCCAAGGTTGAGGAGCTTTACAAAAACCGTCCCTTGACACTCCGTCAGGCGGATAAGCTTGACCGCGGACTTGTGGCAGTGCCCTCGGATACAGGTGCACTGGTTTCGTGGCGATTATCAGGTACGGAAAGCATTTCAACCGCATTCAACCTCTACCGCAACGGCGAAAAGCTCAATGCTTTCCCGATTATCGGTACTAATTATTCAGACTTCAATGCCACACCGGGTGCGGTATACACCTTAAAAAAGGTTGAAAACGGTACAGAAACCGAAGAAACAACCGCAACCCTCTGGGATAAGCAATACATTTCTATCCCCGTAGTAAAGCACGCCGAGGGCGGCTATAACATTGACGATGCGGCAACCGCTGACCTCGACGGTGACGGTCAGTTTGAATTTATTCTCCGCCGCCGTCCGTCAGATATGGCACCGTCAACACGCACTCACTATCCTTTAATCGAGGCGTATGACACAGACGGTACACATATGTGGACTATCAATGAAGGACCTAACGAAATCAACGAGGTCGGCATAAATATCCTCGCCGCAGACCTTAACGGTGACGGTAAATCAGAGGTTGTACTCCGTTCATTCGAGGCTACTACCGACGGTGCAGGCAACACCATAGGTGACACCAACGGCGACGGCAAGACCGATTACAGCAAGGACACTTCAAATCAGGCCATTTTCAAGGACAGACAATACCTTGTTTCAACTCCGGAATTCCTTTCGGTATATGACGGCGTGACAGGTGCGGAAATCGCACGCACCGACCTGCTCCCGGTAAAGGAGCCGCTTTCGGAATGGTCATACCGCTACACCGACACAGGACGACTCACCAAGCGTGCAAGCCACTTCCTTTTCGGACTTGCTTATCTTGACGGAGTAAC
>JAZQHX010000177.1:0-1508 GCA_045540835.1 Acutalibacteraceae bacterium
CTTATGGCTCCTACCGAAATTTTAGCTGAGCAGCATTTTAAAACCCTCGTTTCTATAATGGAAAATACGGGAATTAAGTGCGGTTTGCTTACGGGTTCACTTACGAAAAAACAGAAAACTGAACTTAAAACCGAGCTTAAAGAGGGTAAAATCGACCTGGTTGTTGGTACGCACGCACTACTTACAGATGATGTTGAATTCTGGAATTTGGGACTTGTTATTACCGACGAACAGCATCGTTTTGGTGTAGCTCAAAGAGGAAAATTATCATCTAAGGGTAAAAATGTGCATACACTTGTTATGTCTGCAACGCCTATTCCGAGGACCTTAGGGTTAATACTTTACGGAGACCTGGATATAAGTATTATTGACGAATATCCAAAGGGCAGGCAGGAAATTGATACATACTGTGTTGATTCCTCTTACAGACAGCGTATTTATAACTATATAAAGAAGTTTTTGAACGAGGGACGGCAGGGTTATATTGTTTGTCCTTTGGTAGAAGAAAATGAAGCATTGGATATAACGCCTGCTACGGAATACTACGAAAAGTTAAAAGACGGTGAATTTAAAAATTACAGCCTTGGTTTACTTCACGGAAAAATGAAGCCTAAAGAAAAGGATTCGGTTATGCGTAGCTTTGCAAAGGGTGATATTCAGTTACTCATTGCTACTACTGTAATTGAAGTCGGAATTGATGTGCCGAATTCTGTTATTATGGTTATTGAAAATGCCGAGCGTTTCGGACTTTCCCAGTTGCATCAGTTAAGGGGAAGAATCGGCAGAGGACAGCATAAGTCGAGCTGTATTTTAATATCCGATAATAAGTCGGCTGATACAAGGCGAAGGCTTAACGTTATTAAAAATAACCGTGACGGCTTTAAAATTGCTGATGAGGATTTGGAGCTAAGAGGTCCAGGTGACTTTTTGGGTTCACGTCAGCACGGACTTCCCGATATGAAAATAGCCGACCTCTTTGCTGACAGAGAGGTTTTAAAGTCAGCAGGAAAAGAAGTTAAATTTTTGTTAGAAACAGACCCGAAACTTGGGAGAGAAGAAAACCAAGAACTAAAAAAGGAAATTAAAGAATTGTATAAACGATTAAATCATAATTAAGAGGTGCTTTTATGTTTAAAGAAATTACTGCTAAGGAAATTAACGGCAACTTGATTAAAGCTATTGCTGACGAATGGATGCTTATTACCGCAGGAGATAAAAACGGATATAATATGATGACGGCATCCTGGGGCTTTATGGGTGAAATGTGGGGAAGTGACAGCGTTTCAATAATGGTGCGTCCCCAAAGATACACAATGGATTTCATTGATAATAATGATTATTTTACACTTAGCTTTTACGGTGATAAAAAGGAAATTCATAAGGTTTGCGGAAGTATGTCGGGAAGAGATGTAAACAAAACCGAGCTTACGGGTCTGACACCGATATTCAGTGATAGCTCCGTTTATTTCAACGAGGCAAGACTTGTCATTGTTTGCAAAAAGCAGTAC
>JAZQHX010000178.1:0-11149 GCA_045540835.1 Acutalibacteraceae bacterium
TACCTCTGTTCGTGAGACTGCCGATGAAATAGCCCAAAAAGCAGGGGCAGATGTTGTTCAGGTAATAGGAACACGATTTATACTTTATAAAGAGAGTAAAAACAATAAGACTATTAAGCTGGTGAAATAATGTCTTTGACCGCTGTTTTCGGTGGAACCTTTAATCCGCTTCATATAGGTCATTATGAAATTTTGAGCGCCTTACAGCAGGACGAAAGAATCGGAAAAATCTTTTTGATGCCTGACCGTATTCCACCGCATAAAATTTGTGATATTTTAGCAGACGATGCTACAAGGATTGAAATGTGCCGTATGGCGGCTCTGGATTTTCCTAAAGCCGAGGTTTGCCTTATAGAATTTGAGCGTGACGGTAAAAGCTACACCTATGATACTATAAAGGCGTTAAAGAAAAAGTATCCAAAGGAAAAGTTTGCTTTTGTTTGTGGCGGCGATATGCTGGTATCCTTTAATAAATGGTACAGATATGAGGAACTCGCAAAGCTAATTCCGTTTATTGCTTTCAGGAGAAGCGATACTGATAATGACGGATTTGATAGAGCTTATGAAAATTTAAGCAAAATTGGAATGGATATTAAGGTTATTGAAAAGAATATACCTGATGTGTCTTCAAGCGAAATCAGAACCGACTTTACGAAAGCAAAATCACTTTTACCCCCGAAAATATTTGATTTTTTAAAGGAGAAAGGTATTTACAATGCAAAATAATTTTTCCTATGATGATTTAAAAAGGCTTTTAGAAAAAAGACTTAATGAAAAAAGGTATTATCATTCGCTGTGCGTTGCTGATGAAGCTAAAAGATTAGCCGAAAAATACGGCGGAGATACTGAAAAATGCTACCTTGCAGGGCTGCTTCACGATATAACAAAGAATGCACCTGCAGAAGAACACTTGCAAATTTTCGAAACCTTTGGTATAATCTTATCCGATATTGAAAAAAATGCGCATAAGCTTTGGCACGCAATGTCGGGAGGAGGGTATATTAAATATGTTTTGAATATTACTGACCCGGAGCTTTTAGATGCTGTGAGATACCATACAACAGCAAAAGCGGATATGTCGCTTACGGCTAAGATTTTGTATCTTGCGGATTTTACATCACGTGACAGAGATTACGATGACGTTGAGGAAATAAGACGTCTTGTAGATATATCATTAGACGGTGCGTTTTTATATGCACTTCAATATTCTATTATTGATTTGGTTTCAAATAAAAGAGCAGTTCACCCCGATACGATAGCCGCTTTTAATGAAACTGTATCAAAATAATCGGAGGAAATAATGGAAACATTTGAAATTCTAAAAATTGCGGCTAACGCATTAAATGAGAAAAAAGGACACGAAATCACAGCGATTAAGATAGCTGACCTTACTGTTTTGAGTGAATATTTTTTGATTTGTACCGCTAATTCGTCTACTCAGGTAAGAGCGCTTTGCGACGAGGTTGAGGAAAAACTGGAGGAAGCGGGACTCAGACCTCATCATATAGAGGGAAGAACAACCGGTTGGATTTGCCTTGATTACGGTTCGGTAATAGTACACATTTTCACAAGAGACCAGCGTGAATTTTACGGTCTTGACAGAATGTGGAGCGACGGCGAGCCTGTTGATATGAATGAAATTCTTGTTAACTCTAAGGAGGAAGATTAAGTTATGAAAGCAAATTATGAGTACGCAAAAATTGAAAAAAAGTGGCAGGATATATGGGACGAAAAAAAGACCTTTGCCGCTAAGAATGACTATACATTACCTAAGTTTTACGGTCTTGTAGAGTTCCCTTATCCGTCGGCTCAGGGTCTTCACGTAGGACACCCCCGTTCTTATACAGCAATTGATATTGTATCACGTAAGAAAAGATTACAGGGATATAACGTGCTTTATCCTATGGGCTGGGATGCATTCGGTCTGCCCACAGAGAATTTTGCAATAAAGAATCATATCCACCCCTCGGTTGTTACAGAGAGTAATATTACAAACTTTAAGCGTCAGCTTAAATCCTTAGGCTTCTCATTTGACTGGGACAGAGAGGTTAATACAACCGATCCTTCTTACTATAAGTGGACACAGTGGATTTTCTTACAGCTTTATAAAAATGGTCTTGCATATAAAAAGGAAATGAGCGTTAACTGGTGTACTTCCTGTAAATGCGTGCTTGCTAACGAGGAAGTTGTTAACGGTGTTTGTGAGCGTTGCGGCAGTGAGGTTGTACAGAAGGAAAAGAGCCAATGGATGCTTAAAATTACCGAGTATGCCGAAAAATTGCTTGACGGCTTAAATGACGTCGACTTTATAGAGCGTGTAAAGACCCAGCAGAGAAACTGGATTGGACGTTCTTACGGTACTCAGGTTACATTCAGCACTAATATTGGTGACACTTTTGAGATTTTCACCACCCGTGCAGACACCCTTTTCGGTGCTACATATATGGTAATGTCACCCGAGCACCCCTTGCTTAATAAATGGGCTGATAAAATAACAAATTACAGCGAAGTTCAGGCTTATAAGGCAGAAGCGGCCAAAAAATCCGACTTTGAAAGAACCGAGCTTTCAAAGGATAAGACCGGTGTTAAGCTTGAGGGCGTTACTGCTATTAACCCCGTAAATAATACCGAAATTCCGATTTTCATTTCTGACTATGTACTTATTTCTTACGGTACAGGTGCTATTATGGCAGTTCCTGCTCACGATACACGTGACTGGGATTTTGCTAAGAAATTTGGTCTGCCGATTATTGAGGTCGTAGCAGGCGGTGAGGACGTACAGAAGGAAGCCTTTACCGATTGCGCTACCGGTGTGCTTGTAAACTCTGATTTCCTTAACGGTCTTTCGGTTGAAGACGCTAAAAAGAAGATTCAGGAATGGCTTACGGATAAGGGAATAGGCTCTGTTAAGACAAACTATAAGCTTCGTGACTGGGTGTTTTCACGTCAGAGATATTGGGGCGAACCAATTCCTATGGTTTACTGTGAAAAGTGCGGATATGTGCCTCTTCCCGAAAGCGAGCTTCCGTTATTGCTTCCTAATGTTGATTCTTATGAGCCTACCGATAACGGTGAATCACCCTTGGCTAAGATGACCGATTGGGTTAATACCACCTGTCCTCATTGTGGAGCTCCTGCTAAGCGTGAGACTGATACTATGCCTCAGTGGGCAGGCTCTTCTTGGTATTTCCTGAGATATTGTGACCCTCATAACGATAAGGAATTGGCTTCTAAAGAGGCACTCGAATACTGGTGCCCGATTGATTGGTACAATGGCGGTATGGAGCATACAACACTTCACCTTTTGTACAGCCGTTTCTGGCATAAATTCCTTTACGATATTGGCGTTGTTCCTAATCCTGAGCCTTATTCAAAGCGTACCAGCCACGGTATGATTCTGGGTGAGAACGGTGAAAAGATGTCTAAATCACGTGGTAACGTTGTTAATCCTGATGAGATTGTTAAAAACTACGGTGCAGACACAATGCGTGTTTATGAAATGTTTATCGGTGACTTTGAAAAGGCAGCTCCTTGGAGCCAGTCTTCAATCAAGGGCAGTAAGCGTTTCCTTGACAAGGTATGGGCACTTTCTGATATTTTAACAGATGGCGAAGGCTATACTAAAGAGCTTGAAGCCGATTTCCACCGCACCATTAAGAAGGTTACAGAGGATATAGAGGGTCTTAAGATGAACACCGCTATTGCCGCTTTGATGACACTTCTTAACAATATTCAGTCAAAAGGCAGCATAACCCGTGACGAGTATAAAACCTTTATTACCTTGCTTAACCCCTTCGCACCTCATATCACAGAGGAACTTTGGGTAGAAAACGGCTTTGACGGTATGCTTAACGAAACCAAGTGGCCTGAGTTTGACGAGGCTAAATGTGTTGATGCTTCGGTAGAAATCGTTGTTCAGATAAATGGTAAAATCAAGGCTCGTCTTAATGTTCCTGCAGAAATTTCCTCTGCTGATGCAATAGCACTTGCTAAAGAGCAGGAGAATGTTATTAAAGAAATTTCGGGTAAAAATATTATAAAAGAACTCTATGTTCCCAAGAAGCTTGTTAATATAGTTGTAAAATAATTAAAAATTTTATAATTTTTTAAAAAAATTGTTGCAAAACATAAACAGTTGTGTTATTATATTACTATATGTTGTCGCAGTGCGGCAAGCTATCGATTTATTGGAGGTGAAACTGGTGGGAGCGATTGAAATTGTAATCGGTATTTTAGTAATTATCGTTTCTCTTATTATTATTGCTGTTGTTCTTCTTCAGCAGGGTCGCCGTGCCGGTATAAACGGCGCTATTTCTGGCGGTGCTGATACCTTCCTTTCAAAGAACAAGGCAAGAACAGTTGACGCTTCACTCGCACGTTGGACAAAGTATATTGCTATACTTTTCTTCATTCTTGCAGTAGTTGCTAACATTATCGCTTTAAAGGGGAATTAAGCGACCGTATATATTATTATATGCGGAAATCCCCTAATTATAATTTAAACCCCTGCTAAATTGCGGAGGGAGGGAATATAAATGAGTCAGGTTAGAATTAAAGAAAATGAATCACTCGATAACGCTTTGCGTCGTTTTAAGAGACAGACTGCAAAAGACGGTGTTATTCAGGAGGTTCGCAAGAGAGAGCACTATGAAAAGCCCTCTGTAAAGCGTAAAAAGAAGTCGGAAGCTGCTCGTAAAAGAAAGTTCCGCTAATACTTTAGTCTTTTTAAAAGCGGTTAGGATTAACCGCTTTTATTTTTTGTTTGGAGAATGACTATGCTTTTAAAGCCTCATATAAAATTAAAAAGGGTAACGGATATTACCCTTAAGCTTTTAGAAAAATACAATATAAATTCCCTTATTCTTGATGTGGATAATACGCTTTCTACCCATCACGGCGAAGTTTTGACCGACGGTCTTGAAAACTGGCTTGAAACGATGAAAAAAGGCGGTATAAAGCTTACGGTGCTTTCAAATTCCAAGGAAAGACGAGTAAAGCCTTTTGCCCAAAAAATCGGATTGCCTTTTATTGCTTTAGGTTTAAAACCCTTACCGTTCGGATATATAAGAGCGCTTAAAATGGCTGGCAGTAAGAGGAAAAATACCGCAATTGTCGGTGACCAGATTTTTACCGATGTTTTAGGTGGACGGCTTACGGGTGTGAAAACCATTTTGTTGACACCTATAAAGCTTGAAACAACAAAAGGATTTAGATTTAAAAGAAAATTAGAAACTTATGTGTATAAGCTTCATAAAATAAAGGATTTGGAGGAAGAATAATGCTTGCAAAATTCGGTCCGGCAGGTAACAGCGAAAGCTTTACTGCTATGGGATATAAGTCAAGCCTTCAAGTGCCCGAGTATATAGTTAAAATGGGTCTTGACTGTTTTGAATATCAATGCGGCAGAGGTGTAAATATCGGCGAAGCTAAGGCAAAGGACCTCGGCAGTATAGCAGCTGAGAAGGGCATTACATTGTCCCTTCACGCACCTTATTATATTTCAATGTCCTCTGTTGTGGAAGAAAAGCGACTTAATTCAATTAAATATATTCTTGATTCTGCTAAAGCTGTTAACTTTATGGGCGGTGACAGAATCGTGGTTCATACAGGCTCCTGTGGAAAAATTTCCCGTGAGAGAGCACTCGAATTAGCAATAGATACAATGCGATTAGCGGTAGACGCACTCGATAACGAAGGTCTTTCTCATATTCATATTTGTCCTGAGACAATGGGTAAAGTCAATCAGTTGGGTACGCTCGACGAGGTATTAGAACTTTGTTCAATTGACGAAAGACTTATTCCTTGCATAGATTTCGGTCACCTTAATGCAAGGGATATGGGAATTCTTAAAACTAAAGAGGATTTTGAGAAAATATTTGTTGCTATAAAGAATAAATTAGGTGAAGACAGACTAAAAAGCTTCCATTCACATTTTTCAAAAATCGAGTATACAACCGGTGGCGAAAAGAAGCATTTAACCTTTGCCGATACGGTTTACGGACCTGATTTTGAGCCGGTTATGGAGCTTACCTATAAATATAATTGCAGTCCTGTATTTATCTGTGAATCTGCAGGTACTCAGGCAGAGGACGCAAAGGCTATGAAGGATTGCTATTTGAAAATAAGCGGGGGAGTGGAATAATGATTTGGCACAGTACACCTAAGGAAGAAGTATTAAAAGAATTGGGCGTTGATGCCAATAACGGTCTTCCTAACGGGGTTGTTGACGATAGGATTTTTGAGCACGGCAGAAATATAGTTACAAAGAATGACAGAGTTACACTTTTACAGCATTTTTTGTCACAGCTTAAAAGCAAGGTTGTAATTATACTGATAATAGCATCGATTGTATCCTTTACGGTATCTATGCTTTATAACAAAACCGACGGCTGGTATTCGCTACTAATTATCGCTGTTGTGCTTTTAAACGCTATTATAAGCGCATATCACATTTACCGTTGCAGTGATACTCTGGACAGCGTAAAACAGCATACAAACCCCACAGCTACCGTTTTGCGTGAGGGTACAGAAAAGAATATTAACGCAGCAGGACTTGTTCCCGGTGACATTATTCTTTTGCAGGAGGGCGATTACGTTCCTGCGGATGCAAGAATTATCGAATGTAACGAATTTCGGTGTAATGAATCGCTGCTTACCGGTGTTGAAGTACCGGTTGAAAAAGAAGCCGATATTGTATACGAGGATATTGTAGGAATCGAACAGAGAAAAAATATGATTTTTTCGGGTTGCTCGGTTGTACACGGTACCGCTAAGGCAGTTGTTGTATCTACGGGTATGAATACCGAAATGGGTAAAAACTCGGTTATGCTTGAGCAAACAGGTGAGGACAAGCTGCCTTTGCAGGCACAGATGGATAATCTGGGTAAAATCGTAAATATAGGAATTTTTGTTGTCTGCCTTGCTGTATTTGTAATCGGTTTGATTCAAAACTTTTCTTCGGGAAAGTTTGCTCAGATGACGGTTGAGGTTTTCCTTAATTCAATGGCATTGGCGGTAGCCGCTATTCCCGAAGGATTGCCTGCAATTACAACAATAGTTATCGCTACGGGTGTTCACAGAATTTTAAGCGATAAAATAATAGTTAAAGATGCTTCTGCCGCTGAACTGCTTGGAAAAGCCGATGTTTTTTGTTGTGATAAAACGGGTGTTTTTACAAAAAATAATATGGTTTTAAGCAAGATATTTGACGGTAAAAAGCAAATAGACGTTGAAAATGAAGAGCTTGACGAGCAAGCCGCAATGCTGTTAAGATTGGCAACTGCCTGCTCTACACTTGAAAACGATTCAACCGAGAATGCAATTGAAAAGGCTTGCCTTAAATTCAATTCAATGTCAAAGCAGGATGTTGACGGACTGTTTCCGCATATAACCGAAATTCCTTTCGATACAGTAAGAAAGACAATGACGGTTATAACTATGATAAACGAACGCCCCTTTGCGATAGTTAAGGGTGCGCCCGAAACGGTAGTGCCTAACTGTGTTAACTGCAATGTGGAAGAAGTCTTAAAGCTTAACGAGGAGCTTGCAAGCGAAGCTTTAAGAATGATATGCATTGCAATGAAGCCGTTAAACGATATACCTGCTAATCCTACATCTGAGGAAATCGAAACCGAGCTTGCCTTTGTAGGACTTTTAGGCTTTGACGATCCACCGAGAGACGGTGTAATTGACGATATTGAGGCCTGTAACAAAGCAGGAATTAAAACCGTAATGATTACGGGTGACAATCTTAATACCGCAAAAGCTGTAGCACGCAGAATCGGTGTGCTTAAAGACGGGGATATAGCTGTTACGGGCAGTGAGCTTGATGCTATGAGTGATGAAGAACTGGCAGAAAATATTGAGAGTTATTCGGTATTTGCCCGTGTTGCGCCGAGTGATAAGCTAAGAATTGTAAAGGCTTGGCAGGCTAATAAGAAGATTGTTGCTATTACGGGTGACAGTACAGACGATGCTGATGCGTTAGCTTTGGCTGATGTTGGCTGTGCTATAGGCAGATACGGAGCCGATGTTGCAAGAGGAAATGCGGATATTATTATCGGTAGCAATCACTTCGGTTCGATTGTAAATGCTGTCAGGGAAAGCCGAGGACTTTTCAGCAATATTAAGAAATCGGTTTATTATCTGTTTAGCTGTAACTTTGCTGAACTGCTTATAATTCTTTTTGGTATGCTTATATTCGGTATGCCGCCAATAGCCGCTTTACCGCTTTTGCTTATCAATCTGCTTATCGATTCTGCTCCTTCCATATCGCTTAGTATGGAAAAAGCCGATAACAGAATTATGACAAAAAAACCGCTTTCTACGGTAGGAAGAATTTTCGATTATAAATCCTTTGCGGCGGTAGCAATTCAAGCGGTATTTATGACAGCAGTAACCCTTATCGCATTTTCAACCGGTAAGGATTTTGGTGGAGACAAGCTTGCTATGACTATGGCATTCGCTACTCTTTGTATAAGCCAGATGTTCCATTGCTACAACAATAAATTTGAGGGTACATTGCTTAACGGCAATATATTCGGAAATAAAATGATGAATCTTTCGATTCTGATTTCCTTTGCCGCTACGGTTTTGTTCGTCTTTACGCCAGTAGGAGCGCTGTTTGGATTTGCGGCTCTTACCTTTAATGAGTTTATTGTTTGTCTTTCGTTAGGATTTGCTATTGTTCCTGCGGCAGAGCTTATAAAGATTATTTTCAATAACTAAAAAATCAGCCTGAACGGGTAACCGCTCAGGCTGATAATTTTTTAATATTATTATTTTTTAAGGCTGTACTTGCTTTCGTAATGATTAAAGTCATCTACGAATTCACCGACAGTAGCAGACTTGATGTTACGCAGATATTTATGCGTATCAAGCATATCTGAAGGCAACTGCATAGTATAAACTGCAATGTTGGAGCAGTGGTCTGAAACACGCTCGTAATTTGTTAACAAATCAGAATGAATGAAGCCTAACTCAATTGTACAGTCTCCTGCCTGCAAGCGGCTTATATGCATATTCTTAAGCTGTTTTTTAAGACCGTCAATAACCTGCTCTAAAGGTTCAACGTGGCTTGCAGTTTCAGGGTCATCGTTAACAAAGGAGGTAACCGTCATATCAATAATTTCCTTGATAGCGTCGGTTATAACCTTAAGCTCAGCTTGTGCCGAAGCAGAGAAAGAAATACCCTTAGTATGCATTTCTTCAGCTAATTTGCAAATATTCATTGCGTGGTCACTTATACGCTCAAAATCGCCTATGCTGTGAAGCATACGTGCAACTGCGTGAGAATTGTTTTCTGACAGTTCGTTGTTGCTTAATCTTACAAGATAAGTACCAAGCTTGTCCTCGTATTTATCGGTAAGATTCTCGGTTTCACGAATATAATCAACAACGCTTTGGTCATAATTATCAAGCAAATCAATCGCTTTAAGCATAGAATCCTTTGCATATTCTGCCATTTCGCAGGAAAGACGCTTACATTCGTTGATTGCAAGGGGAGAGTTATTAAAGATACGCTCGTCCAGGAAAACGGTATGGGTTTTTTCCTCTTTATCGGGAACAACCCATTCACAGAATTTAATAAGTGGCTTTTTGATTGGCAACAGAATAACCGTGTTGATTGTGTTGAACAAGGTGTGTACTATTGCAACTCCTACCATTGCAATTTCAGTATTAAGAATTCCAATGCCCATAAACTTCATTACGTACATTATTACCATACAAAGCAGTGAGCCGAAAACATTTACTGAAAAATGCATTACAACAACCTTTTTAGCATTTTTGTTTGTTCCTAAGGAAGAAATCAAAGCGGTAACGCAAGTACCTATATTTGCACCAAGTACTAACGGAATAGCCATTTCCCAGGTGATGCCGCCGGCGAGTGCCAAAGCCTGAACAATACCGATTGTTGCGGCAGAAGACTGAATTACACCTGTAAATATCGTAGAAATAAGTAATGCAATAATAGGGCTTTTTAGGGTTGCTAAAAAGCTGTCAAATCCGTCAAGTGTGCGAACAGAAGCCATAGAATCGCTCATAAGCTCCATACCGTACATCAAAACAGCAAAGCCTATAAATATAAGACCTAAATTCTGTTTTTTGTCAGATTTGGACATCATTCGCATAGCAATTCCAATAAAGGCAAGAACGGGAGCAAAGGTCATAGGCTGTAAAAGTGTAATAAAGAAATTACCTTCACCGATTCCCGCAAGGCTTAAAAGCCAGGCTGTAAGGGTGGTGCCAACGTTTGAACCCATAATCATACCAAAGGTATTGCTGAAATCCAGAATTCCTGAGTTAACAAGACCGATAAGCATTACTGTGAAAGCTGACGAAGACTGAATTGCAACTGTAATACCTGCACCTAAAAAGAAACCTAAAAAGTCATTGGAGGTTACCTTGTTCATTGTCTTTTCAAGACCGCCGCCTGCCATCGTTTCAAGACCGCCAGACATAATGTTCATTCCGTAAAGGAAGAAGGCAAGCCCACCCAAAAGGGTTGCTGTCATAATTAAAATCTGTGTCATACTAATTCTCCTTAATTCTCCAAGTGTGACAAAACATCTTTAATATTATACTTAAATTAGATTTTTAAAATTCTATTACTTTTTCAATATAATCTTTAAGCTCTGCAATCGGGATACGTTTCTGCTCCATTGTATCACGGTCACGAACGGTTACACAGTTATCCTCAAGCGAGTCGAAATCGTAAGTGATACAAATAGGTGTACCGATTTCGTCCTCTCTGCGGTAACGCTTACCGATAGAGCCAGCATCGTCAAAGTCAACAGGGAAGTACTTAGCAAGCTCGGTGTAAACCTCTGTTGCCTTGTCACTTAATTTTTTAGAAAGGGGAAGAACTGCTGCTTTAAAGGGAGCAAGAGCAGGGTGGAAGCGTAATACAACACGTGTGTCACCCTTTTCGTCAACCTCTTCGTCATAAGCATTGCAAAGGAAAGCTAAAAGCACACGGTCGGCACCCAAGGAAGGCTCAATTACATAAGGAACATACTTTTCGTTAGTCTCAGGGTCAAAATATTCCATTGCTTCGCCCGAATGATTGCTATGCTGTGTTAAGTCATAGTCGGTACGGTCAGCAACGCCCCATAATTCGCCCCAACCGAAGGGGAAGAGGAATTCAAAG